>JAUQQI010000134.1 GCA_030549955.1 Chloroflexota bacterium | reverse complement strand
CCCGGGCGGCTCAACCTTGAGCACATCGGCCCCAAGGGCGGCATAATACTTCCCGGCCAGGGGCCCTGAAACCCCCTGGGCGACCTCGATAACACGGAGTCCCTCCAGTAAAGCGAGGGCCATCGGGGTCACCGCGGCAGGCCCAGGCCCCGGACGGCGATAATGTTGCGCTGGATTTCGCTCGTCCCGGCCCGGATTGTGTTGGCGAAGGATTCAAGCCACATCCACTGGAGCCGGCCCTTAAGCTTTGCCCACTTCGACCCCTTGACCAGAACACCAGCAAGGCCCAGGAGCTCGAGGCCGGTCGTCGCGACCCGCTGGGAAAGCTCGGAACCGAAAAGCTTTGACATCGAAGACTCGTAATTCGGGATAAGCCCCCGGGCCTGCATCGACGCAACCCGGTAAGCCAGCATCCGCGCCACTTCGGTCTCAATGGCCAGGTCGGCGAGTTTGTGCCGGACGACGGGGTCGGATGAAAGGGACCGGCCGTTGCGGGTCGTCGTCCGGGCGTATTCGACCAGCTCCTCGAGAACCCGTCTGGCCTCGGCCGAACGCTCGACCCCTGACCGTTCAAAATCGAGGGTTGTGACGATGGCGTACCAGCCCCGGTCCTGCTGGCCGATCAGATTGCGCCGGGGGACCCGGACGTTGTCAAAGAAGACCTGGTTGAAGTAATGGGCGTCCCGCATATCGATGACGGGTACGACGGTTATTCCCGGCGCCCTCATCGGGACGATGAACAGGGAGATACCCCGGTGCTTCGGGGCGTCAGGGTTGGTTCGGGCGGCTAAAAGGCAGAAGTCGGCCTTATGGGCCCCGGAAGTCCAGATTTTCGTCCCAGTTATAACAAAGTCGTCGCCGTCGGGCACCGCCCGGGTCTGCAGGGACGCCAGGTCCGAGCCCGAGTTTGGCTCCGAAAACCCCTGGCACCAGACAACCTCCCCGGCCGCGATCGGGGGCAGGTGCTCCCGCTTCTGTTCGTCGGTGCCGTGGACGATAATGGTCGGCCCGACGATCCGTGTGCCCATCGTCGCCCGGCCCAGGGGGGCCCGGTGGTAGGCCATCTCCTCGGCGAAGATCGTCTGCTCGATGTACGACCGCTCCTGTCCGCCCCACTCCTTCGGCCAGGCCACGGCCAGCCAGCCCTTCTGCCCAACTTTTCGGACAAATCGGGTCGAAAACTCCCAGGCCTCTTCCGAGACCGTCCAGTCCTCGGGGTCACCCTCCTCCCGGTACCATCGAGGAAGTTCCTGCCGGAGGAAGGTCCGGAGCTCCTGGCGCCAGGCCTCTTCGGCGGGCGTGAATCGAAAGTCCATGGCCTGTCCTCCTGAACCGAGGCTACCCGGTCACTATTAAATTAAATTCTGGTCCCAGCAACAGCTGCAACCGCGGCTCAGCCCTATCGGCCCCGAAGCCTCGGGTCGAGGATGTCCCGGAGGGCGTCCCCGAACATGTTGAACGCAAAGACGGCCAGGCTGATCGCGATTCCGGGGTAGATGGCCATCCACGGGGCCTGCCGGATGTAGCGCTGGGCAGCCCCGCTCAGCATCGAACCCCAGGCCGGTTCGGGCGGGGGCGTCCCGAGCCCCAGGAAGCTGAGGGAAGCTTCGGCCAGGATCGCCGTCCCAAGAGCTGTGGTTGCCAGGATGATGTACGGCGCCACGCAGTTCGGCAGAACGTGCAGAAACATGATCCGGAGCTCGGGGGCCCCAATGGCCCGGGCCGCCTCAATGTAGACGTTCTGCTTGATGGAGAGCACAACCGACCTTATGACCCGGTTCGCCGTCGGCGTAAGGACAATGCCTACGGCCAGGATGACATTCGTCGTGCTCTGGCCAAGGGCCGCCACAATCGCCAGGGCGAGAACCAGGGTCGGGAACGCCATCAGCGCATCCATTACCCGCTGGATGATGAAATCTGTCCGCCCCCCAAAGTAACCGGAAACGAGCCCCCAGAGGGCCCCGTTCGTCGTCCCGAACAGCACAGCCAGGATGCCGACGTAAAGGGAAATCCTCGAGCCGTAAACGATCCGGCTGAAAAGGTCCCGGCCGAAATCGTCGGTTCCGAGCCAGAACTCGGGCCCCGGCGGGGCAAAGAGCTTGTCGGTCCGGATCTGATACGGGTCGTAGCGGGCGATGTAATCGGCAAAGATGGCCGTGAAAATCATCAGCAGGATGATCCCGGCTCCGATAGCCCCGGTGGGCTTTCGCCGCACAAAGTGCATAAGCCGCCGGCCGATGCCCGGGCGGGCGCCAAGCCGCCCGGCGAGAACCGGCTGGGCCTCAACGGACCGAATTTGCTCGCTCACGTGTATCTGATCCTCGGGTCCAGCCACCCGTAAACGAGGTCAACAACCAGGTTCAGGAAGACAAAGATAACCGCCAGCATGATAACGATCGTCTGGACGACCGGGTAGTCCCGGTGGAAGATGGCATCCACCAGGTAGCGGGCGACGCCGGGGATGGTAAAGATCGTCTCGGTGATGACGGCGCCCCCCATCAGGT
>JAUQQI010000311.1 GCA_030549955.1 Chloroflexota bacterium | reverse complement strand
CCACTCCGACCTGGAGCCGCCAACCGACCTGGCCGTCCTCAAGTACCACGGGGTGGACCGGCCCCGGCTCCGCCGGGTCCTGGCCGAGGCCCCGGTCGACATCAGCCGGCTAACGGCCGCGGCCGGGTGGCTGGTTGAGCCCTACGCCGAAGTGATCATTGCCGGCCGGGTTGGGAGCTATGTCCTGGGCCACCTCGAAAGGGAAACTGCCTGCCGGACCCGCGTTTTCTCCGAAGAACGGGGAATGCAGGCCGACGGTCGGGAAGAACGGGGGCAGGTGCGCTCCGTCCTCGGGTTTTTGCTCGAGGCGGTGGGGGTTGACGGCTTTTTCGAACGGATGGCCCGCCTCGGCCAGGCGATGTTCCTCGATTCCAGGGTGCTTTTCGCCCACCTGGGCCTCCGCCTCAGCCGGTCCGACCGGTTTTACTCCGACCTGGGCGACTTTGAATCCGTGCGGGACCCCCTCGCCCGGCGGATAACCGCGGCCGCGGTGCGGGCGCCCATTCCGGTCGTTATGGGCGCCCACTCCCTGGTCTCGGGGGGACTGTACGCGATCATTGATGCGGCCTGGCAGACCCACGACCAGGCCCTTGTGGCGAAATCTATTGGCAAGGGAGGTAGGCCATGCTGAACGCCCTGACACTGACCGACCCGGAGGTCGCGGCCGCCATCGAGCAGGAAGGTTACCGGCAGTGGAGCGGCATTGAGCTCATCGCGTCGGAGAACTACTGCTCGGAGGCGATCCTCGCCGCCACCGGCAGCATCCTTACGAACAAGTATGCGGAGGGCTATCCCGGGCGCCGTTACTACGGCGGCTGTCAGCATGTGGACGTGATTGAGAACCTGGCCCGGGAGCGGGCCAAGCAACTCTTCGGGGCCGAACACGCCAATGTCCAGCCCCACAGCGGGGCCCAGGCAAATGAGGCTGCCTACATGGCGGTCCTCGAGCACGGCGACGTTGTCATGGGCATGAGCCTGGCCCATGGGGGCCACCTGACCCACGGGAGCCCGGTAAACTACTCGGGCAAGCGCTACCGGTTTGTCTCCTACGGGGTGAGCCGTGAGACGGAGACCATCGACTACGACGAGGTCGAGCGGCTCGCCCTGGAGCACCGGCCAAAACTTATCGTCGCCGGGGCAACCGCCTACCCCAGATTCATCGACTTTGCCCGGTTCCGGCAGATCGCCGACCAGGTCGGGGCCCTCCTGCTGGTGGATATGGCCCACCCGGCCGGGCTCATTGCGGCCGGGGTCCACCCGAGCCCGGTTCCTTACGCCCACATCGTCACATCCACCACCCATAAGACCCTGCGGGGGCCCCGCTCAGCCTTTATCCTCTGCAAGGCGGAGTTTGCCCAGGCCATCGACCGGGCAGTCTTTCCGGGCCTCCAGGGTGGGCCGCTGATGCACGTCATCGCTGCCAAAGCCGTCTGCTTCAAAGAGGCCATGTCCGACGAATTCAGAGACTACGCCCGGCGGGTGGTGGAAAACGCCAAGACCCTTGCCGCCGAGCTCAGCCGGCAGGGGCTCCGGATCGTTTCCGGCGGCACCGACAACCACCTGATGCTCGTCGACCTGACATCAACCGGCCTGACCGGAAAGCAGGCGGAGGCGGCCCTGGAGCAGGTCGGGATCACCTGCAACAAGAACGCGATTCCGTTTGATTCCCGACCGCCCGCCGTAACGAGCGGTATCCGGCTCGGGACTCCGGCCGTGACGACCCGGGGCATGGGACCAACGGAAATGGTTCAGATCGCCCGCTGGATTGTTAAGGTGCTCGGCAATTACGGCGACCAGGCCGTTTACCGCCAGGTCCGGGAAGAGGTCCTGGAGCTCGCGACCCGGTTCCCGGTTCCGGGCGTGCCGATTCCGGCCCGAGCCCCCGGTGCCGTTCCCGTCGGGGACAACTGAGACGGGCTGAAAAATCCGCAAAACTGCCGTCAGACTGGGAGCGAGTGCGATGCTACTGAGCGACCGTCAGATCCTCGAACAGCTTAAGGCCGGCAACATCGTCATTGAGCCCTTCGACATCCGCCAGCTCGGGACCAACAGCTACGACGTCCGGCTCGGAGAATGGTACTTCGCCCCAAATCGCAATATCCGGGAGGTCGACTTCTTCACCCCGGAGGGGGTGCGGGCCTTCTGGGGCGAACCTATCCGGGCCAGAGACTACATCCTGGTCCGGGCCGGCGAGACAATCCTCGCCCACACCCTTGAAGTCATCGGCGGCCGGAACGGCTACACGGCGGCAATGCGGGCGCGGTCGTCCATCGGCCGGGCCGCGCTCTCCGTCTGCAAGTGCGCCGGCCTCGGAGACGTCGGCTACATCGCCCGCTGGACCATGGAGATAACCAACCACTCTCAGTCAGATATCCGGATACCGGTCGGCATCCGGATCGCGCAGATGGTCTTTTACTACGTCGGCGAAACCCTTAAGGAGTACCAGGGTAAATACGGCCGGCAGAAGGAGTGGTCACCGTACGACATGCTCCCAAAGCTCTACGCCGA
>JAUQQI010000313.1 GCA_030549955.1 Chloroflexota bacterium | reverse complement strand
GGCGCTTTTCGGTCCTTGCCTGGGCTTCGGTCAGGGCCTCGACCCGGCTGGCCAGTTCCGCCAGCCGCCTCTCCGTCCCGGCCTGGGCCTCAGCCAGCCGGGCGACGGCTTCGTCAAGTTTATCGACCCGGCCGGCCAGGGTCCGGAGTTCGGCCTCGGTCCTTGCCTGGGCTTCGGTCAGGGCCTCGACCCGGCTGGCCAGTTCCGCCAGCCGCCTCTCCGTCCCGGCCTGGGCCTCAGCCAGCGTGCGGACTGCATCAGTAAGCTTCTGCTGACCATCAACGAGGATCCCGACCGTGTCAGCCAGGGACCTGAGGCTATTAATCAGCTCGCCGATGAGGCCAACGGCCTCGTTGAGCCGGTCCAGGCCGGTCTTGAGCGTATCAGCCAGGGCTGTTACGGCCGCCTCGAGGGCGGCAACCCTTTCTTCTAGCGTTGGCATGGTCTCCTCCACCTGGGATTTTACCGGATATCCGGGGTTGACAACAGTTGCCATCTGACCGGCTCAGCAGTCGGTGCTTCGAAGCGGTCCTGGCTGGCCCGAACTATCCAGGGATCCGACATTTCGACCGTAGGAGCCCAGGGCCGAGGCGGGGCGCCGTTACGCCTACGTGAAGCCGACCCTGGAGAAGTTTGGGGTTGGCGACCGGCCGGTCTGGGTCACCGAAGTCGGGTATCGGAGTGAGCCCGACGGCGAATCCGAGCAGGCTGAGTATTTACGGGTGATGGTCCCGTTTCTTTTGAACCTGGAGGTGAGCCGGGTCTTCTAGTTTGACCTCTACGACGACCGCACGGCCGGGCCCCGCTTCTGGCGCTACGGCCTCATCCGGACTGACGGCACCCCAAAGCCGGCCCTGGACGCTTACCGGGAGGTCATTACGGCCTTTCCGGGCCGGAGACCCCGGCAGGATCGGACCTCGGTTGCCTGGTCCAGGATGGTCAGAGCCTCCGACTGTCGGCCGTTAAACCCGAAAGGCCAGGTTTAATGGCCGACGGGTCGTGGGCCTTTCGGAGCCGCCAGGTGAATTGACTCGGCGGAGCTGGCGGACATATACTGCTAGCTGGGTTAGGGCGCGTGACTAACAGCCACTGGCGGAGGTTTATCAGTGGGTTCAACCGGCAACATCACGCCTGAGCAGGTTCTGGCCGCCCTCTCCAAGGTCAAGGACCCGGACCTGCGGGCCGATATCGTCTCCCTGGGCTTTATCAAGGACCTCGTTATCGACGGCGGCAAAGTCTCGTTTACCCTGGAGCTGACGACTCCGGCCTGCCCGGTCAAACGGGATATGCAGGAAGCCGCCGAGGCGGCCGTCCGCCAGCTCCCGGGCGTCGAAGAGGTCCAGGTTAAGCTGGCCTATAACGTTCGGGGCCGGGCCGGAGTATCGCCCGGCGACCTGCTCCCCGGCGTTAAAAACATTATCCCGGTGGCCAGCGGGAAAGGCGGCGTCGGCAAGTCCACCGTGGCGGTCAACCTGGCAGTCTCCCTCCGGCTGGAGGGCGCCCGCGTCGGGCTACTGGATGCGGATATAACCGGGCCGAACGTTCCCCTGATGGTCGGACTGCCGAGCCCGGCCCCGGTTCCCGTCCTCGACAATAAAATCCTGCCCCTGGAGGCCCATGGCATCTTGGTGATGTCCATCGGCTTCTTCACCGGGGAAGATACCCCGGCCATTTACCGGGGGCCGATGGTCCACAACGCAATCCGCCAGTTCCTGAGCCAGGTCGAATGGGGCCAGCTAGACTATCTTGTTATTGACCTGCCGCCCGGCACCGGGGACGCGGCCCTCAGCGTCTGCCAGCTCCTGCCCCTAACCGGGGCCGTGATGGTTGCCACACCCCAGGATGTCGCCCTGCTGGATGTGCGCAAGGCCCTGATGATGTTCCGCCGGCTTAACGTGCCGATCCTCGGCATCATCGAGAACTTCTCCTTCTTCTACTGCCCCCACTGCGGGGAGCGGGTCGACATCTTCGGCCACGGTGGGGCGGAGCGGGCGGCGGAAAAGCTGGACGTACCGTTCCTGGGCTCGGTGCCCATCGACCCGCGAGTTCGGGAGACCGGGGACGCCGGTACTCCGGTTGTTATCAGCCACCCGGACTCGCCGGTGGCCGAAGCTTTCCGGAATATTGCCCGGCAGGTCGCCGCCCGGGCTTCAACGGTAGCCCACCTGCGTTCCAGCGGGTTGACCATCATCAGCGGCCCCCACTAAACGGGAACCTTCAGGGTAACCGTTGAGGTGGGCAGCCCCCAGGGCACCCGCTTTTTGCCCGTGAAGGTTCTGGCGGACACTGAGGCCAGTTACACCGCTTCCCAGGCTGCATTCTCCGGGACCTGGGCGTTGGGCCGCACGCGAGGCGGCCTTTCCCCCGGCTGATAACCGGTCGTTGAATTCGACCTGGGTCGGACCCGGGTAAGAATTAACGGCCAGGCCGAAATCACCCTGGCCGTCTTTTCAGTCCTGAGGAGGGGCCAGCGCTGCTGCAGCGTCTATATCCTGCGGGGTCTGGCCGTTGACCGTGTCGGCCGCCGGC
>JAUQQI010000286.1 GCA_030549955.1 Chloroflexota bacterium | reverse complement strand
CTGGCAAACATCGCCAGGGACGTGAAGAAGGCGGCGATAAGCCCGACCAGGGCGATCCGGTTCCGGAAGAAGCCGAGGGGCACCAGCGGCTCCGGAACCCGGCTTTCAACCCGGATAAACGCGGCCGTAAAGAAGAGACTCAGCCCGAAGAGGCTGAGAATCTGGGGCGAGGTCCAGGGGTAGGTCAGCCCGCCCCAGGAGACCGCCAGCATAAAGGGCACGACGGCGGCGGCAAACAGCAGGGCCCCGGCGTAGTCGACCCGGTGCCCGAACGGGCGGGCGACCCGGATGTCAGGGAAGGCAAGGGCCAGAACGGCGAAGGCCAGCAGGCCCAGGGGCAGGTTCACGTAAAAGACCCACCGCCAGGAGAGGTGGTCGGTAATATATCCGCCGACAGTCGGGCCGAGGATCGAGGCGACGCCGAAGGTTGAGGCGAAGATGCCCTGGGCCTGGCCCCGGCGGGCCGGCGGGAAGAGGTCGGCGATGACGGTGAAAGCGACCATCTGCATGACCCCGGCCCCGAGGCCCTGAATCCCCCGGAAGAGGATGAGGGACGTCATGTCCCAGGCCGCCCCGCACAGCCACGAGGCGACCAGGAACGTGCCGATCCCGGCCAAGTAAAACCGCTTCCGGCCGAACGTATCCGAGAGGCGGCCGACGACCGGGCCGGTCAGGGTCGAGGCGATGAGGTAAATGGTGACGGTCCAGGTGTACTGGGCAAAGCCCCCGAGCTCGGCCACAATCCGGGGCATGGCTGTCCCGACTACCGTCTGGTCGAGGGCGGCCAGGAGCATCGCCAGCACCAGGCCGGCAATCGTTCCGGTAAATTGCGAGCGGGTGAGCTTCGGCGGCTCGATAGTAACCTCAGCGGCGGGCCGTTGGCTCATAAACCGTCCCCCTCAACGATGAACCGGATCTGCCGGTAGGCGTCGGCCAGGACCGCCTCGACCTCCGGCAGTTTTTCGGGCCCGAGGTTTTTCTTGAAGTTCTGCCAGACCAGATAGTGGGCGATGTCCCGGAGCTGGCCGAGAACCGGCCGAAGCTCCGGGCGGCTCACGGCGGCACAGAGGGCCCTGACCCGGTCCCGAACGGCGGCGATCTCCTCCTGATGGGCCTCAAGGAAATGGCGGCCGGCGTCGGTCAGGGCGTAGACCTTGCGGCCGTTTTCCCGGCGGAGGGCGATATAGCCGGCGGCTTCGAGGGCCTGAAGGACCGGATAGACGGCGCCGGGGCTCGGCAGGTAGAAGCCGCCGAGGCGGTCGCCGAGGGCCCGGATAATATCGTAGCCGTGGCGGGGCCGCTCGGCGAGCAGATCAAGGATTAGATACTTAAGACCGCCCCGCTCAAAGGGACGCTCACTGACCTTGCCCGCCAGCCCGTGCCAGAACATCAAAGCCTGCCCCATTTTCGATATATCTCGACATATCGTGATTATAGCTGGTAATCGTATCGTCGTCAAGGGCGGGCCCTCGCCTCATGACTCCGTCTCACGAAATGGGAGAAGACGCCGGGAACCCGAGGGGTCAGAAGGATTCCAGGGGGATCCGCCGGAGGAACGGAACAGCATCAAAAGCGCGGTCGGCCGTCACGACCTCCCGAATGCCGGCCCCCTCCGTCACCGCCGCGTGGGGGCAGTCGCGGGGCGGAAGGCGGGGAAACTCCCCGGCCAGCTCCCGGGCCCGAATGACGTCGTCGACACTACCCGCCCCGTTCAACCGGCCCCCGACCACTGCCCCAGCACCCGGACAGCCGGGCGAGTTCCGGCCTCAAGCCGGCGCATCGGGGCCGGGTCGAGCCGGATTTCAAGACGCTCACCCGGGCCCATTTTCCGCATCCCGTAAACCGTATGAACTTTACTACTGGGCCCCGGAGACCTCCCGCGGCGGGCCTGGTGGGGCCTTCCGGTTCTGCCCTCAGTGGGCGGGGGTGGGGGTCCGGGTCGGTGCCGAGGCGGCGGTCGGGCTGGCCGTCGGGACCGGGGTCGGGGAGGGACTCGGGGATGGGGCCTGCGTCGGGGTAGGACTCGGCGCAGGCGTGGGACTCATGGCAGGAGTCGGGCTCGGGACAGACGTGGGGCTCGTGGTGGGTGTCGGGGTGGGACTCGGGGTAGCCGTCGGGGACGCCGGCGGGGTCCGGGTGGGCACTGCGGTGGGCGTCGAGGTCGGACCGGCCGGCGTGGGCGTGAGGGTCGGAGTCGACGTGGGCGCAGGCGGCGTCGGCGGAACCGGCGTCACGGTCGGACCCGGCGCCGGCGACGGAGTTGGGCTCAAAGCCGGCGGCGTGGCCGTCGGACTCGGGGCCGGGGTATTACCAGGAACGTTCAGGCCCAGGCTCCGACCCGAACTACCGCATGCCCGAGCTTCGACTTCACCGCTTTACCGCCGGACCACGTAGGCCCAGGCGACCTGCTGGCGGCCGTTAGGGTGCCACAGCCAGATGAACTCGCCCCCACTGTAGGCCGCCTGTACAAACCGGGCTTCCTCGACCCGTTCCGGCACCCCGACAAAGACGAGCGGCCGCCTGGCATCCTTCGGCACCTGGTCGGAGG
>JAUQQI010000179.1 GCA_030549955.1 Chloroflexota bacterium | reverse complement strand
TGCGGGAGGTCCTCCGCCACCCGGACGTTGAACGGGTCTGGCTGGTGGATATCGACGCCGAGCTTGCCAGTCTCTGCCAGCAGCACCTTCCCTACGCCTCGCCGGCCCTCTTCGCCGACCCGAGGGTCACGGTGACGTTCGGGGACGCCTACGACGCCCTGATGGGGGCCGGGGCGAGGGCGTTCGACGCGGTCATTCTGGACCTGACGGACCCGGGTACGGCCCTGAGCCGGCGCCTCTACACCCCTGAATTTTTCAAGGCCCTGGCCGGTCGGCTGAGGTCGCCCGGAATTGTGGTGGTGCAGGCGGGGAGTCTGCGGCTGACAAACCTTGAGGCCCACCTGGAGGTCGTAGGGGCCCTCCGGGGCGGATTTCGAACCGTCCGGTCCTACTCGGCTGATGTACCCTTTTTCGGCGAGGTCTGGGGCTTTGCCGTCGCCTCAAATGACCTTGACCCGGGCTCGGCATCGGCGGAGGAAGTTAACCGGCGGCTTCGGGACCGGGGCGTGGAAGGTCTGCGGTTTTATGACGGCGAGACCCACACCCAGCTTTTTGCCCTACCCCGGTACGTCCGGGCCGCCCTTGGGAAAACTTAGCCCGTCAGCCGGAAGCTCCGTAGCATCCGGTCGAAGACGGGGAGGAGTTGCTGGTAGTTCTCCCGGGTGGCCGAGAGCCGTACGAGAAACCACCGGTCGTCGGCCAGAAACAGGACGACGTTGTCCGTCATGTCCCGGTTCCGGGTAGTGGACCGGTAAGAGACGACGACACGGCGGGCCGAGCGGTTTGCCACCGTCGTGGTGGTCTCGGACTCGATCTGGGCGGCGGCGAGCGAAGACCGGATCTGGGCGATAAACTGCTGATAGAAAGCATCAAAGCTCGTGTTCGGGTCCGACCAGAACCGGACTTCCACCAGGTCGTCAGAAAGGGTTGGGGCCGAGAAGACAACCCCTTCGAAGGCCTGGAACATCTCGTCTTTGAGCCAGTTGGCCGGGTAGTCAATGGCGAACTCGAAATCCGGGTTTTCGTAGGTTTCCCAGGAGGCAACCTGGGCCGGGTTCGGGCGGGGCACCGGCCGGACAGTGAGCTCCTTCCGCTCCCAGCGGGTCTGGGTCTGGTCAGAAAGGGCCAGCCGGAGGAGAGCCAGGGTAAGCTGGCTGGCGGCCTTTGCCCGATTCAGAAGCTCATCGGCCGTGGCCAGGTCAACGATGGGTTCGCCGTTGACTTCGACGATAATATCAAAGGGCTGGATACCGGCCTGTTCGGCCGGGCTACCGGGGTAAACGCCGGTAATGAGCACCCGGGCGGTCCGGGGAAGGTTAAGCTGGGTGAGGATGTCATCCTGAAGTTCAATCATCCGGATGCCGACCCAGCGGGTCGTTCCGTCCCCGGCCGGAAGGGTGCCCCCGAGCTGAGCCTGAATCTGATCCCGGGCACCGATGGCAATTACAAGGGGCAGGCCGATGCAGAGCAGGAGAAAGGCGATGCCGGCGGCGCCGGCAATGATCAGGCGGTCCCGGTCTGACATAGCACTACCCGACTTTAACATAAAGCGTCGGAGGATGTAAACTGGATGGGCGTTCCCCGAGGACCGGGATGTCGGGAGTACCCGGGGTCTGGCGATTGATTGTCGACCCGCCGCGACCCGGCGTCTGGAATATGGCTCTGGATGAGGCCCTACTGGAGGCGGTCCGGGCGGGCGAAGCGCCGCCCACCTTGCGGTTTTACCGGTGGGCTCCGCCCTGCCTTTCCCTCGGGGCCTTCCAGCCGGTCGGGGCTGTGGATGAGGCAGGGTGCAAAGAGCTGGGCATCGACCTGGTGCGCCGGCCGACCGGCGGTGGGGCAGTTCTGCACGACCGGGAGGTGACATATTCGGTGGTCCTGCCCCCCGCGGTTGCCGGCCGCCGGCCCCGGGAGACCTATCTGCGAATCTGCCTGGCCGTTCTGCGGGGGCTTGAGGGGCTTGGTGTCCGGGCCGGGTTTGCGCCAGCGGGCTCCTACCGGAAGACTGCCGGGCCTTCATGCTTTGCCCGGGCGTCGGACTACGAAATCCTGGTCGACAGCCGCAAGCTCATCGGAAGCGCCCAGGTCTGGCGGTCCGGCACCCTGCTGCAGCACGGGGCCGTCCTCCTGGAGGCTGACCGCGAGGCCTGGGCCCGGTTAATGGGCCAGTCGGACGCGGCTGATGGACTCGTCGGACTGCTCGAGCTGGTGCCCGGATTGACCTTCGACCGGGTTGCGGCCGAGCTTGCGGCCGGGTTCGCCGGCGAGTTTGGCGTCAAACTGGTCTTGGGTAGCTGGGACCAGCCAGAGCTGGAGCGGGCAGAAAGGCTGGCGCATGAGAAGTACGGGTGTCCGGCCTGGACCGGGCGGGTTTGAGGGGAATGCTAGAATATATAGCGGGTAGTCGCCCCCGTAGCTCAGCTGGATAGAGCGGCGGCGTCCTAAGCCGCGCGTCGGGTGTTCGAGTCACCCCGGGGGCGCCAAGCGCGAAAGACCACAAAATACTGTGCCCGGTCGGGGATTCCGGCGACCGGGCACCATTTTTGGACCAATCCGTCCCGGGCTTCGCCTTGGA
>JAUQQI010000137.1:10499-22531 GCA_030549955.1 Chloroflexota bacterium | reverse complement strand
AACGCGGGCAATCCGCGCCTTCGGGTCAATCTCGGGAATCTCATCGAGCCTGGTCAGAACCAGGAGGATTCCGTCCAAAGGGACTGCCCCGCCGGAAAGGCCCGTCCCCGCCCCTCGCGGGGTCACCGCCAGGCCGTGCCTGGCCGCCCAGGCCACGACCGCCCGGGCCTCTTCGGCACTTCCCGGGTAAACCACAACCTGCGGCTCGGCCCACTCAATCGAGGCGTCCGACCCGTGGACGTAGCGGTCGGCGACCCTGACCCGGACGTAGCGACCGTCACCCACGATGGTCAGCAGTTCCCGGAAGGCCTCGGCCGAAATCGAACTCATAACGTCTCCGGCAGCTGGGCTTCGGCAGCATTTTACGGAGACGGACAGAAGCGGGTCAACCGCGATGTTCTGCTTCAGGCAAGCCGTCGGCCTATGGTTCCTTCTTCCGGTGGATCGGGTGGCCGCCGTACTGATTACGTAACAGGGCAACGGCTTTCGCCGCGGGTGACTCCACGTCGCGGTACTGCATCAGCATGGTTTGGGCCGCCGCCACCACCGGCAGGGGGATATCCCGCCGGAATGCCCATTCCACAATCCATTTAACCTCGCCCGTGTCCTCGACGTAAGTCGATAGCTCGGAAAAGTCCCGGTACTCAGCCAGGGCCCGTCCCATGAGTTCAATGAGCCAGCTCCGGATAACCGACCCATGCTGCCAGGTTTTGAAAAGGGCGGGCAAGTCGACGGAGTAATCAGACCGGACGAGCAGCTCGACCCCCTCCGCGATGGCCTGGACCATCCCGAACTCGATGGCATTGTGGACGAGCTTAACAAAGTGGCCGGCTCCCGGGGGGCCGACAAAATAGACGCCCTCGGGGTCGACCGCCAGGTCCCGAAGCAAGGGGGCGACAAGGTCGTAGACCTCGGGGTCACCCCCGACCATGAAACAGGCGCCGGTTCGGGCACCCATAATCCCGCCGCTGGTCCCAACGTCGAGAAAGCGGATTCCGACAGCGCCGAGCAAAGCGTGCCGCCGCGGGGCGTCGGCCCAGTGGGAGTTTCCCCCGTCGGCAACCACGTCGCCAGGGGCCAGGACTGAGCGCAGGCGCCGCACGACCTCCTCGGTTGGGTCCCCATGGGGCACGTAAATAAAGACGACCCGGGGCGGTTCCAGCCTACCGGCCAGTTCCTCAAGTGATGACAGCGGGTCGATACCTTCCCGTTGAAGGGCCCGCGTTACGTCCGGGCTCCGGTCGTAGCCGACGACCTCGTGGCCCTTCTCAACCGCGTGTCGGGCCAGGTTTGCGCCCATCCGGCCTAAACCCACAATACCAAAGCGCATGGCAGCCACCTCTTGCCATGGTTTCCTGGCAGAGTATACGCGTTCTGCACCCCCCACTAGCTGTCTGCTAAAATGGTGCGGGTTGGGTCCCGGCTGGAAGTTGCGCCGCCCGCGACCAGCATGATAACCACCATCGAACTCGACGTCAGGTCAACAGATATCGACGGCGACGGCATCGTCAATAACGCCGTCTATTTTGTCTACTTTGAGCAGGTGAGGCTCGTGCACCTGATGCGGCTCGGGGTTATCTGGCGGCCGCGACGGGCCGGCGAACGGAATTTCACCATCGCCGCGACCGAGGCCAGGTTTCTGGCACCGCTCACCTATCCGGAGACAGTGCTGGCATCAGCGTGGACCGCCCGGGTGGGCAATACGAGTTTTGGCCTCGAATACGAACTGACCCGCAAGAGCGACGGCGTGCCGGTGGCCCGGGGAAGCTCGGTCCAGGTCTGGCTCGACGAGAGTGGCCGGCCGACCGCACTGCCGCCGGTGGTAAGGCAGGCGCTGGCAAATTCCCTCCGGGTCGGCAGCCGCGAGTAGGCTGCCAGGACAGACCCGGGGAACCCTGCCCTCAGACCCATCCCCTTGACAGAACCCGGATTTTGCTTTATAAATGGGCAGAAAACGTTTACTGAGAAGGTCAGGGGTTGTGACCCGGCGGGTCTCCATTGTCGACGTGGCCCGGGAGGCCAGGGTCTCGGTTGCGACCGTGTCCCGGATCCTCTCCAACTCCGACTACCCGGTGAGTCCTGAAACCCGGGCCCGGGTCCTTGAGGCCGCCCGGCGGCTCGATTACGTGCCCGATGCCTTCGCCCGGGCCCTGGTCCGCCGGCGGACCGGAATCATTGCCCTGACTGTCCACGACATCGCCGACCCGTATTTCGCCGAGATCGCCCGGGCCGTTGAAGACGCCTCTCAGGCCAGCGGCTACCGGGCCCTCATTTGCAGCACTGACCGGGATCCCGACAAGGAGCTCCAGGTTGTCAGGTCGTTCCGGGCCTTCAGGCCTGACGGCCTGATCTTTGCCGGCGGCTGTGTCGAAGACGCGGCCCACGTCGAGAAGCTTCGCCGGGGGGTTGGGTCGCTGGCCGTCCGGGGAACCCGGGTTGTCGCCCTCTCAAGGCACCCGACCGGCGTTCCCATGGTCCGGGTCGACAACGTGGCTGTCGCCCGGGCGGCTACCGAGCACGTTATCAGCCTTGGCCACCGTCGGATTGCCTTCATCTGCGGCCAGCCGAACTTCACGACCTCCACCGACCGGCTCGAGGGCTACCGGCAGGCCCTTGCGGCCTACGGCCTGCCCTTTGACCCGGACCTGATAGTTATCGGCTGGTACACCTGGGAAGGCGGCTACCGGGCGACCCGGGAGCTGCTGGCCCGTGGAGTTGACTTCTCCGCCGTGGTTGCCTCGACCGACATCATGGCCATTGGCGCCCTTGTTGCCCTTCGGGAAGCCGGTATCCACGTCCCGGACCGGGTGAGCCTGGTCGGCATCAACGACCTGCCGGTGGCGTCGGTGGTCGATCCGCCCCTGACGACGGTGAGCTTCCGGGTTCGGGACCTCGCCGCCGTTGCGGTCCGGCTGATTCTTGATGCCCTCGATGGGCGGGAAATTCCCCAGGATACGGTTCTCGATTTTGACCTGAAGGTTCGCCGGTCAACCCGGCCATTTCCAGTTTGAGGAGGTTCTTAGCGGTGAAAACGCCTGACCTTAACGGGATCATTGCCGCAACCGTTTTGCCGATGAACGAAGATTACTCCCCCGACCTGCCGGGTCTGCGCCGCTACCTGGAGTGGGTCGTCGGCCAGGGCGTGGTCGGAGTCGCGATTAATGTGGACACCGGGGAGGGGCCCCACCTCTCCCGGGAAGAGCGGCGGGCCGTCCTGGAGGCGGCCGTTGATGCCGTCGGCGGCCGGGCAACCGTTGTCGCCGGCCTGGCCGCGACCTACACTGCCCAGGCGTTGGAGCTCGCCCGGGACGCGCGGGCAGCCGGGGCCGACGCCCTGCTGGTCTTCCCGATTCCGGCCTTTGCCGGTCAGCCCCTTGAACCCGAGGTCCCTTACGCCTACCATGCGGCCATCGCCGACGCGGTGGACCTGCCGCTCATCCTCTTCCAGCTTCAGCCGGCCCTGGGCGGGGTAATTTTTGACGACGAGACCCTCGCCCGCCTCGTCGACGGGATCGAATCGGTTGTTGCCATCAAAGAGGCCTCCTTTGACGCGGTGAAGTTTGTCCGGACCCGGGATGTCCTCCGGCAGTGCCGCCGGAAGGTCACGTTCCTGACGGGAAACGACAACTTTATCTACGAGTCATTCGTGCTGGGGGCCGAGGGGGCCCTTATCGGATTTGCGGCCATCGCCACTGACCTGCAGGTCCGGATGCACCAGGCCGCGATGGCCGGCAACTACCTCGAGGCCGCCCGCCTCTGGGACCAGCTTCTGCCCCTTGAGCAGGCCATTTTTGCGCCCCCGGTCCGGAATTACCGGGCCCGGCTTAAGGAGGGCCTGGTCATGCTCGGGGTCCTGGACCGAGCGGTGGTTCGGCCGCCCCTGTTGCCCGTGGGCCAGACTGACCGGGACCGAATCCGGCGGGCGCTCATTGACCTGGGCCTGCTTCAGGCGGCCCCGGTGGGAGACTGAAAATGAAGTTCGGGTTTATTCCGACCGAGGGCGGCCGATTCTACCGGGAAGCCCTCGAGGAGGTGCTCCTCGGAGAGGAGCTCGGGTTCGACTCCGTCTGGATGGAGGAGCACCACAGCGTCCCGAATCATTACTGGCCGTCGCCCCTGATTGTCCTGGCCGGCTGGGCCACCCGGACGAGCCGCATTCTGCTCGGCACGGACGTCGCCGTCGCCCCATTCTACCACCCGGTTCGGCTCGCCGAGGACGCCGCGATGCTGGCCATTATATCCAATAACCGGTTCATTCTGGGCCTCGCCGTCGGCTACCGGCCCCAGGAATTCGACCTCTACGGCGTGTCCCTGGAAGGCCGGGGCCGCCGGTTCAGCGAGGCCCTCCGGCTTATGCGTCGCCTCTGGACCGAGGAAGACGTGACCTTCAACGGCGAGTTTTTCCGGGTCCAGCACGGCCGAATCGAGCCCCGGCCGGAGGTACCGGTCCCGGTCTGGGTCGGCGGCTGGAACCGCAATGCCCTCCGGCGGGCGGCCGAGCTGGGGGATGCCTGGCTTCCCGGCCCGACCGCGGACCTGCCCAGGCTTCTCGAGGCCAGGGCCACCTATGACGAATTTCTGGTCAGGGCGGGCAAGGACCCGGCCCGGGTTCCCCGACCCCTTACCCGGGAGGTCGTCATTGCCGAAACCGAGGCCCGGGCCCGGGAGCTCGCCGAGCGGCACCTCCTGGTCAATTACCGGGATGAATACGGCAAAGACTGGCAACATCCCCTTATCGGGCGCGCCGCGGTGGTCACCGACCGCCTGGATGAGATTGGCCGGGACCGGTTTATTATCGGCACGCCTGAGCAGGCCATTCGTCAGATCGAGCGGTTCCGGGAAGCCCTGGGTGTCGACCACCTGATCTGCCGGCTCTACTTCCCGGGGATGCCCCACGAGCACATTCTGACCGAGCTCAGGCTCATCGCCCGGGAGGTTATGCCGGCCTTCCGGCCGAGTCAGGTCAGGGAGGGCTGACCGGGCATGCTTGATAACCGGGCAACCTGGTCGGATTTCCGGAGCCGTCGGCCCGAACTTGCGGTCCTCGGGATCGGCGCCACCGAACAGCACGGGCCGCACCTCCCGGTCGGCACCGACCTGCTGGCGGTGGACGCCCTGGCCCGCCAGGTTGCCGAACGACTCAACGCCTGGCTTTTGCCGCCGCTGCCGGTGAGCCTGAGCGAATGCCACGGTCCCCTGGGTGGAACGGTCTGGCTCAAGCCGGCAACCCTGGCGGCCGTTCTGGGCGACATTGCCCGGTCCCTCGAAGAGCAGGGCGTCCGGGTGCTTGTGGTTATTAACGGCCACGGCGGCAACTTCATCCTGGAGCCGGCCGTGGAAAAGCTCAATCGAACCCTGAGCTCCCTGAAAGTTCTTCTGGCCCCCGAGTCGCTGGCCCTGCTCCCCGGCGACAGCCCAATTTTCGCAACGGCCGACCGTGAGGTCCACGCCGGAGAAGTCGAAACCTCGGTGGTCCTCTACCTGCGGCCCGACCTTGTCCGCCCGCCACGACCCGACGGCGCGCTGAGCGTCGGCCGGGAGTTTCTGGACTATGTCACCATGGAGCGGTTGAATCCCGAGGGCGTCTGGGGGTGTCCCGGGTTTGCCGACGCCGAGAAGGGCCGGCGGGCGTTCGCGGCCCGGGTCGAGGCCATCACCCGCTACGTTCTTGATGCCGTCCAGTGGCTTGCCCGGGAGGGCCATGGCGACTCAGGGTAAGGGCAGCGTCTTACCGATGGGTACGGTGTTCACCCTTGAGAATACGTCCCCCGAGTTCGAACGGGTCCGGCCTGAGGTGGCCATCCTGCCCCTGGCCCAGCACGAGCCCCATGGGCCCCACCTCCCGGTCGGAACCGACGACATCATCGTCGGCGCCCTGGCTGCCCGGATTGCCGGACGGCTGGACGCCGCCGTCTTCCTTCTACCGGTCTGGCCGGTCGGAACCTCGGGGCCGCACCGGGGCCAGCCGGGGACTATCAGCCTCGAGCCTGAAACCCTCTGGGGAGTGGTGGCCGACATTGCCGGCTCGCTGGAAGTTCATGGAATCCGCAAGCTCGTAGTCATAAACGGTCACGGGCTGCCGACGGGTCCGGGGGCGCGACCCTGGGGCAACCCGGTCGTCAAGACGGCGGTTCGCCAGCTCAACTACGAGCACCCGTCCCTGACAGCGGTCTGGCTTCAGCCCTTTACCCTGGCCGGTCCGGCCCTTCGGGAAGTTTTCCCGGCAGGCGACATCCACGCCGGCGACCTCGAAACTTCGGTTTTGCTTTATCTTACGCCCGAGCTGGTGCGGGGCACCCCCCCGGATTTCGTGCCGCCCCAGCCCCCGTCGTACCTCGAGTTTGCGCCGTTTGTTAGCCTCAGCCCGACCGGGGTCTGGGGCCGGCCGTCACAGGCTTCGGCCGAAAAGGGCAGGCTTGCGGTCGAGGCGGCGGTCAACGCGTCGGTCGACTACATAAAGCAGACGCTCGGATTCTTGGGCCAGTTTCGGCCTGCAGAAAGGAGGGAACACCAGCATGTGGACCCGGCGTAAGTTTATCGGCGGCATGGTGCTCCTTGGGGCCGGTACCGCCCTGGGGGGCTGCGGCCCATCCCCGCAGGCGCCCCAGCAACCTGGGGCCGCAACCCAGGCCCCGGTCGGACAGCCCCGCCGGGGCGGGCAGGTGACGGTCGGCCTGCACCAGGAGCCCGACCGCCTCTGGGGCCCGATTACGGGCCTGACGGTGGCGCAGGAAGTGGCTGACCTGATTAATGAACCCCTTATCCGCATCAACGAAAAGCAGGAGTACATCCCGGCTCTCGCCGAGCAGGTCCCCACGCCGGAAAATGGGGGTATCTCCCGGGACGGCCTCGTCTGGACCTTCAAGCTCCGTCGTGGCGTGAAGTGGCACGATGGGCAGCCCTTTACGAGCCGGGATGTACTCTTCACCTACCAGACGATCATGCACCCCGATGTTCCGGTTCGGGGCCGGGTGGGGTGGAACCAGATCGAGTCGGTTGACCTGCCCGACGACTACACCGTCGTCTTCCGGTTCAAGGCACTCGACGCGGCCTTCCTTGACCGGGTCGCGATCGTGACCATCCTGCCCCAGCACATCCTCGGGAATGTGGCGCCCAGGGACCTGGCAACCCACGAGTGGTTCCGCACAAACCGGCCTGGCCTTGGACCCTTTAAGTTCGTCGAGTGGCGGCCCGGAAACTACATTATGGTCGAGCGAAACCCGGACTATTACCTTCCGGACCGGCCTTACCTTGACCGGATTATCATCAAGGTCATCACCGACGCAAACACCCTGACCAACCAGCTCGAAACCGGCGAGGTCGACATCCGGTTCCGGATGCTCAGCGACCAGGTGCCGATTATCCAGCGGATGAGCCATATCCAGCTCATCACGACGAATGCGACCTCGCCCTGGATCATCTGGGTGAATAACCAGGACCCGCGGCTTGCCGACCGGCGGGTCCGCCTTGCCCTGAATTACGGGTTCGACCGGAAGGCCCTGACCGGAACCGTCCTGCGGGGCCTGGTTCAGCCCGCCTGGAGCCTGATCCCGCCCACGTCATGGGCTTACAGCGAAGAGATCGACAGGTTTGATTACAATCCCGACCGGGCCCGGCGGCTTCTTGATGAGGCGGGGTGGCAGCCGGGACCGGACGGCATCCGGGCCAAGGGCGGCCAGCGGCTCAGCTTTGAAATCCTGAACATTGCCGGCGAGCAGGAGCGGGTTCAGATTCTATCATTCATCGGCAGTCAGTGGAAGGAAATCGGCATCGAAACCCGCATCAAAAACGTCGACGTTGCAACCATGTGGGGCAACGCCCTGCCCCGGGGCCAGTATGAGATGGCCTACTCCTACACCGGCCGCTACGTTGACCCGGCTGACCTGGCCCAGCACTACCTCTGCCCTGAAAGGAACCCGACGACGAACTGGGGCCGGTACTGCAACCCCCAACTTGATGAGGTTCTTCTGAAGGCCCAGTCGACCATTGACCGCCAGCAGCGCAAGGCCCTCTACGCCCAGGCCCTGAAAATGGTCAACGAGGACCCGGCCTATGTATTCGTCGCCTGGCGGGCCGACCACACCCCCGTCAACAAGCGCCTTAAGGGCTACAAGCCCGCCCCCGCTTACCTGGAGATGTGGAACGCCGCTGAGTGGTGGGTTGAGCAGTAGTCAATGAATCGCTATTTCATCCGCCGGACCCTCCTGGCCATCCCGACTCTGCTGGTGATTTCAGTCCTGCTCTTCGGACTGCTCCAGCTCGCGCCGGGGGGGCCGGCGGCCCTCTATGCCGGACCCGATGCCGGGCCGGAGGACCTCGAGCGGATCTCCCGACTCCTTGGAACGGACCAGCCGCCCCCGATTCAGTACATCCGGTGGCTCGGGGGAGTCCTGCGGGGTGACTGGGGCATTTCATTCCGGTACCGGGAGCCGGTCGTCAGCGTGCTGGCTGGCCGGCTCCCGAATACCGTCCAGCTCATGGCCGCGGCCCTGGTTATCGCCCTCGTCCTGGCCGTTCCATTTGGTGTTATCTCTGCAGTCAGCCGCTGGCGGGTCATTCAGTACCTGGCCAGTGTTGCCGCGATGCTCGGGGTATCGATCCCCACCTTCTGGCTCGGGATGATGGTCCTCCTCGTGTTTTCGGTCAAACTCCGAATTCTGCCTTCCGGTGGAATCGCCACCATTGGCCTTGAGTACGACCCTGTCGACCGGCTTGTGCATCTCATCGGCCCGGCCAGTGTCCTGGCAACCATGTACATCGCCGCCTGGAGCCGCTACGTCCGGTCGAGTCTCCTCGAGGTCCTCCATCAGGATTACATCCGGCTTGCCCGGGCGAAGGGGCTGAGCGAGTGGGCCGTCCTGACCCGCCACGCCCTCAGGAATGCGCTCCTGCCGCTGGTCACCCTGGTTGGGCTTCAGGGCGGAAGCCTCGTCGGGGGCGCGATGATAACCGAGGTCGTTTTTGCCTGGCCCGGGATGGGCCGTCTCCTGGCCGAAGCTCTGGCGAGCCGGGATTATCCGGTTCTGATGGCCGCGTTTATGACCATGGCCGTGCTTACCGTCATCGGCAACCTGCTGGCCGACCTGGCCTACGGCTGGGTTGACCCCCGGATCAGGCTGAGTTGAACGATGCCCCCGGCGGCCACCGGCGAACACGCCGAAGCGACCATCGGTGCCCGGAGGACTTTAAGTCCGGCCCGCCGGGCGTGGCGGAGGTTTCGGCAGCACCATCTGGCCCTGGCCAGTGCCGTTATCCTCGGGGTCCTAGTGGTGGCATCGGCCCTGGCGCCGGTGGCTTCAAAATACGACCCCGATGCCGCCAGCCTTGAGATCCTTGCGCCGCCGAGTCCGGAGCACCCGCTGGGCACCGACGACGTTGGCCGGGACCTCTTGAGCCGGCTCCTCCACGCCGGGCGGATATCGCTCAGCGTCGGCTTCGGGGCGGCCGTCCTGACGGTGGCCGTCGGCGTTCTGGTCGGGGCAGCGGCCGGCTATTACGGGGGGCAGGTTGATGCGCTCCTTTCGGCCCTGGTCAACGTCATGCTTGCCATCCCGATTCTGCCCCTGGCCCTTGTGTTGAGTTCGTTTCTCCAGACAAACCTCACGTTTGTTATCCTCATTATCGGGGGGCTTTCCTGGCCGGCGGTCGCTCGAATCATCCGGGCCGAGTTCCTTTCCCTGCGGGAGCGCGAGTTTGTCGAGGCCGCCCGGGTTGTCGGGGCCGGGTCAGGCCGGATAATCTTTATCCACATCCTCCCGAACACCCTGGCCCCCATCATCGTGGCCGCAACCCTGCAGGTCGCCAGCGCGATTCTCCTCGAATCGGCCCTGAGCTTCCTGGGTTACGGGGTCCAGCCGCCCCAGGCATCCTGGGGCAACATGCTGCAGGATGCCCAGCGCTACCTGCGGACGGTTCCGGCCCTGGCTATTTATCCCGGGGCCCTGATCTCGCTAACGGTAATAAGTGTAAACTTCCTGGGTGACGGCCTCCGGGAAGCCTTGGACCCCCGCCTTCAGGTTTAGCCGGGCTCAGAAGCCCTTAAGCTCCGGTCTGCTGAAAGGCTGCCAGGGCGGACCCGACCTCGTCAAGCAGGCCCAGGGAAGGGCCTTCCAGCCGAATGGTCCGGTAGGCGAGGCGGGCAAGACCGCCCGCAATGTGCACGTGGGCGCTACGGCGCCGCTCCTGGAGCACGCCTTCGAGCCGTTCCCGGACCGCCTCCGGGTCGGCCTGGAGGATATTCCGGACCGATGCCCGGGACAGGCCCAGGAACCGGGCGATCTCGTCCTCGGTCCGGTTGAAGTGCTCCCGTAGGACAACCGCGTACGACGCCTCCATGAGGCTGGGCACCCAGGTGAGATTACGCAGCTCGAAGAGCCGGCGCGGCCCACCGATAAGCTCCAGACACTTCAAGAAGACCGCCAGCGAAAGGCCGTCCGGCTTGACCTCCTGCGGCTTAACCTCCGGCATGGACCTCTCGACCTCCCAGTCGCGAGATGGGTGGTCCCACCCTCACGAGGCCGGTCTCGGTGATTTCCATGATGTGAGTCGCGGTGCTGTGGCCGCAAAGGCGGCACCCGTCGACCCGAATCAGGCGGACAACTTCACCGAGCGGGCGGCCGTACAGCCGCGTCTCGGCCGGGGTCTGAATCAGGCGCTTGGCTAGGACGATGGTGCAGTCGACAATGTGGCTTACGGCATAGCCGCCGGCCGCCTCGGCGGTAAGCTCCTCGTGGCCGGTCCGCTTCTGCGAGACGAAAATCGAGGTCTGATACCACCGCTTCATAAAGTTAAAGAGCTGGCGAACGACCTGCCGGGCGAAGATCTCTTTGGCTTCAAAAAGGCCGGTTACCGAGTCGATAACGACCGACTTAGTGTCGAACTTACGGATTGCGTGGGCCAGGGTTGCAAGCAGGGTGGGCACATCATCCCGAAGCTGGGCGTGGGAGGCGGCATCGATCAGGACGATCCGGTCCTGAACCCCCGCGTAGTCGATGCCCATCGCCCCCGCGCGGGCTCGGAGGGCCGCGGCTGCAAAGGCCGCCGGCGCCTCCACCGTGACAAGGCAGACCGGGTAGCCCAGAGACGCCTGCTTGACCGCAAACTGCTCAGCCATCAGGGTTTTGCCGGTGTCAGCTACCCCGGTGAGGTTGATTACCGCCAGCGCCGGGTAGCCGCCGAGGGGCACCTTTTTCGGCGTCCCGTTTTCGAAGCGGGTTGTAAAGAAAAGGTCATCGAGGCCATCCACCCCGGTGGGGATTCCGAAGAGGCGGGGGGCACGTTTTCCCGCCTCCCGAAGGGTTTCAACGGCCTCTTCGACGGGCCTGGCCTCATGTCTGGGAACGCCGTATTCCTCGGTCATCTGCCAGCCGCCCTCTGGATTCGGGTGCGGGCGATTCGAATGGTAGCGGAGGTGTAGGATCGTGTCAACCTACTCGGAGTATAATTGGTCAGGGTAATGGCGCGCCTTGCCGGGCTGGGCCTGATCACAGCCTTTGCGTTCGGTCTGCTGGGGCTTCTTGCCTTTGGGCTGGCGCGTCAGGGTATTTCGGCGGCTCTGGTCCCCGTCCGGCCCCGACCGGCCCCTGATTTCAGCCTCGCCCTCTTTGACGGCGGCCGATTCGACCTGGGCGCCCAGCGGGGCAAGGTGGTCGTCGTTAATTTCTGGGCATCGTGGTGCGCCCCGTGCCGGGCCGAGGCGCCGGTCCTCGAATCGGTCTGGCAGCGCTACCGGGACCGGGGTGTAGTGGTGGTCGGGGTCGATATCTGGGATAATGAAGCATCGGCCCGGGCCTATATCCGGGAGTTCGGGCTGACGTTTCCCAATGGCCCGGACCCAACCGGGTCGGTGGTTGTCGATTACGGCGTCACAGGGGTTCCCGAGACATACTTCATATCCCCTGACGGCACCATCCGCCGGAAGTGGAACGGCCCGCTCACCGAGAGCAGTCTGGTGGCCCTGGTCGAGGAACTCCGGCGATGATGTCCCGCCGTGCGTTCATCCTTGCGGTGAGTCTGGCGGCCGTGGGGACAGC
>JAUQQI010000137.1:0-10489 GCA_030549955.1 Chloroflexota bacterium | reverse complement strand
AGGCGCAAGATACGGCCCGGGACTTCACGCTGCGCCTTCTGGACGGGGGAACGTTTAAACTTTCGGACTACCGGGGCCGGCCGGTCGTTCTGAATTTCTGGGCGTCGTGGTGCGGGCCATGCCGGGCGGAAGCCCCGGTTCTGGAAGAGGCCTGGCGGCAGTATAAGGACCGGGGTGTGATGTTCGTCGGGATCGCTGTTCAGGACCGGGAGGAGAACGCCTGGGCGTTTATAAAAGAGTTCGGTCTGACCTACCCGATAGGCCTCGACGTGGACGACCGGATTGCAGCCCTTTACCAGGTCACTGGCCTGCCTACGAGCGTATTCATCGATGCAAACGGCCGCATTCGCCACCGATGGCTCGGGGCCATCGGCAAGAATCGGGTCACCCTCCTGGTCGACGACCTGCTGGCCGGCTAGCCTGGGAGGCCGGCCTTGGACCTGACCGACATTGGGCGGATTGTCCTCCGATGGGCTCACGCGGTTGCGGCCCTGTTCTGGGTCGGCGGGTCGCTATTTCTCTTTCTGGTATACCGCCCCGCCGCCCGGTTCCTGCCGGAAACGGCCCGTCAGCTGTTCGAGAAGGCTGTCAGACAGCGGTTCCGGGAGCTTGTTAACACCGCCGTCGCCGTCCTGCTCGTCTCGGGCATGGTTCTTACCTTCGACCGGCTTTCTTCCCCGGCCGCGACCACCGCTTACGCACTGGTGCTGGGGACCAAAATTGTCCTGGCCCTCCTGGCTTTCTATCTGGCCCTGGAGCTTGGGGGCGGCCGTCGGGTCAGCATCCGCCTGGGTCGGCATCTGGTCGGGGCCCCGGAGCTTATTCTCGGTATTGGTCTGGTAATTTACCTGCTGGTGGCAATTCTCCGGCTCCTCTACGAGCGGGGAGCCGGCGGCTGACCCCGGACGCGTTCAGCGCTGGGGACAGGCTGACCAGAGTCCGGCGGCCCGGCTTCTAGCTTCCGCCTCGGCCGCCAGGAGCCGGTCCAGATACTTCGCAGCCGGCTCATTCCGGTAGACCGTCGCATACCCTTCCCGGATGAGCTGCTCGTTCACCAGGGTGCCGTCAACCCAAACCCAGCGCAGGAGCCGACCGTAACGGTCCCGGTCCCGGCGGTCAGCCTCGAGGCGAACCCGTTTGCCCTCCACGAGCTGACGGTTACGTTCAGTCGCTTCCCGACCGTAGCATTCGGGCGAGCCCTGGGTCTCCGGGGCGTCGACGCCGAGATAGCGGACGTGCTCGCCGCCCTCGATAACGACCGTGTCGCCGTCAATAACCCGCAGAACCCGGTACTCCCCAGCTATGCCGACGGGCGCAGCCGGACCCGCCGGGAGGAATCCGGGCAGAACCCGGGCGGCCAACAACCCGAGCAAAAAGCCGACAATAAGACCGGTTGCAAGGAAAGCCAGACGCTGCCTCATCTTTGCCCGCCCCCTGAGTTTATACCAACCTGATACGTCGGCAACACACCCAGCCGGTGGCCCGAATTGCCAGGGATGATTCGGGTGTTCTGACAGGAAAGGTCAGCCATCTCAAACCGGCCCAGTTAACTAATATTGACGAGTCAGCCCACGTTTTTTAAAATCGAGTAGCTCACGGCCGGTGTCGGTTGTTAGTCTCAGAAAGGAGGAGGGCAGATGGCCGAGAAGGATTCCGTGGAGCTGGCCTGGGAAGTTGCAGACCGCTGGCACTGGTTTTACAAAAAGGGGCTGATAAGCCGGCGGGACTTTCTGAAGGCTGTCCTCGTCTCGGGCGGGGTAACGGCCGCCGCACCCTTGGTCGCCGCCTGCGCCCCTCAACCCGCTGGCCCCACCCAGCCTCAGGCCCCCCAACGCCCCGCGAAGGATACCATCTCGTCGGCCTTCAGTAGCGACCTGCCGAACCTGGACCCCCACATGCACAACCTCCGGTTCGGCATCATCCTCCACTATCACCTGTTTGACAACCTTGGGGTTCGGGACCCGAAGACGATGCGAATCGGGCCCCACCTGGCAACCTCCTGGAAGCCGGTTGAGCCGACCACCTGGGAAATCGAGCTTAGAAGGGATGTGACTTTCCATAATGGGGACCCGTTCACGGCCGAGACGGTCAAGTTCAACTGGGAGCGGATAACGAATCCCGAACAGAAGAGCCCGCAGCGGGGCAACCACGAGCAGATTGCTGGGGTTGAGGTTATTGACCGCTACAAGGTCAGGGTCCACACCAAATCACCCTATCCGATTTTTGTTGAGCGGCTCCAGAACTTCCAGATGGTGCCCGAGAAGGTCATCAAGGAGAAGGGCGACGCCTGGTTTGCCGAGCATCCCGTTGGGACCGGTCCGTATAAGTTTGTCGAGTGGAAGCGGGACCAGTACATCCTGGCCGAACGCAACGACAACTACTGGGGACCCAAACCCGCCTTTAAATACTTCAAGTATCGGGTTATCCCCGAAGTTACCACAATGATTGCCGAGCTCTTAAACGGCAACATCGATGTCTTCCGGCCGGTTCCCACCGACCAGGTGAATGCCATTAACAACTCCGGCCGGGCAAAGGTCGTAAGCCAGCGGATCCTGCGAACGGGATTCGTTGGCCTCGACGCCAAGGGTCGGACGGCTCCGAACCCGTTCATGGATGTGCGGGTGCGAAACGCCGCCAACCACGCCGTCAACATTGAAAGCTATATTAAAAGCCTCCAGCCGGGCGGCGACCGGGCTCCGGCCCTGGTGAACCCGATGGCCTTCGGCTACGACCCGGCCATCAAGCCCCACGAGTACGACCCGGATAAGGCGAAGTCCCTGCTGGCTCAGGCCGGCTACTCATCGGGCTTCGAGGTGACGTTTAACCGGCCGAACTCTTCGCTGCTGCCCAATGCCCGTCTTGTCTTTGAAGCAATGCAGCGGGACCTGGAAAAAGTGGGGATCCGGGCGAAGTTTCAGATCCACGAGGCCAGAGCCTTCACCGACCTGGTCTCCCAAGGGAAGGGTGGCCCGATGTACGAGTGGTCCTGGGGCTATTATTCGGTCTTTGACGCCGACGGCATCCTGTGGGATATGCTTCATTCGAGCAGTCCGTTCAATTACTACGAGAATCCGGAGCTGGACCGGCTGCTGCTGGAGGCCCGGTCGACCCTGGATGAGGAGACCCGCAAGCGGCTCTATTCCCGGGCCCAGCAGATTATCCGGGACGAGGCCCCGGTTATCTTCATGTGGGGCTTCCACCAGCTCTGGGGTGTAAGCACGGCGGTGAACTGGACGCCCGACCCGGACGAAATCGATAAGTTTTATACGGCGAAACCGGCCTGAAGGGCCCCCTGACACCGGCTGATGACTGCGTACCTTGCCCGACAGGTCATCCAGCTTGCGGTCGCCGTCTGGGGCATCTCGGTCATCGTCTTCGTCGTGAACTTCGTCATCGGCGACCCGATAAACGCCCTGGTGCCCCCGGAGACGCCGGAGGAGACCCGCCAGCTGCTGCGCCATCAGTACGGCTTTGACCGCCCAATCCTGGTCCAGTACCTGGACTTCGCCCGGGGGGCAGTGGTGGGCAACTTCGGCGAATCGTATCTCTTTAAAAAGCCGGCCCTGAGCCTGGTCATCGAACGGTTGCCCGCCACCCTGCAGCTTACTGTTGCGGGGATGGGCGTGGCAATTCTCATCGCCATCCCGGTGGGGATCATTTCGGCCTACTGGCGCTACTCCCTCATCGACAACGTCGCGACGATTATTGCCGTCGCCGGTCAGGCGATGCCCATCTACTGGCTCGGGCTGATGCTGATTCTGCTATTCTCCGTCCGCCTGCGCTGGCTTCCGGCCTCGGGCTACGGAACGCCTCAACATCTTATCCTGCCAGCCTTCTGCCTGGGGGTCTTTACGGCGCCGGTCGCCATGCGGCTGGTAAGGTCCGGAATGCTAGATGTCCTTTCTCAGGATTACATCCGGACGGCCCGGGCCAAGGGCCTGACCGAGTGGACGGTGGTGATGCGCCACGCCCTGCGCAACACCATGATTCCCGTCATCACCGTTTTGGGCCTTCAATTCGGTCAGCTGATGGGCGGGGCCGTTATCACCGAGACGGTCTTCGCCTGGCCGGGAGTCGCCCTCCTGCTTATCAACGCGATCTACCGGTCGGACATCCCGGTGATGCAGGCGGCGGTCATTATACTGGCCCTCATCATCGCCGGGGTAAATTTCCTGGTTGATGTGATTGTGGCGGTTCTGGACCCGAGGGTCAGACTGAGATGACAGACCAGCTGCCTGAGATGGCATCAGCCGTGACCAGGACCCTCGTGATCCCGGGCCGGCGGGCAGTACCCGGGTGGCAGCGGGTTACCCGGCGGCTTTGGCAGCTCCGGACCGCAACCCTGAGCGCCGTTTTCCTGGCGGGGCTCGTCCTGATGGCCGTCTTTGCGGATTTCATCGCACCTTACAACCCCTATGAGGGGGAGCTCGTCGACCGGCTGAAGCCGCCGGTCTGGGAGCAGGACGGCACCTGGGCCCACGTTCTGGGAACTGACCAGGTCGGCCGGGACAACCTGAGCCGGCTCATCTATGGCGCCCGGGTCTCCCTGGCGGCTGGCTTCCTTGCAACCGTCGTTGCAGGGGCCATCGGGGTCACCCTCGGCCTGATGGCAGGCTACATTGGGCGGCTCGCCGACACGGTGATCTCGACCCTGATTAATATCCAGCTTACCGTGCCCTTTATCCTGCTGGCCCTGCTGTTCATCGGCGTCGTCGGACCAGGCCTGGTCATCGCCGGCTACATCGCCGTTAACGTGGTCATCGTTCTTGGGGTCGCGTCCTGGCCGATTTACGCCCGGGTAATCCGGGCCGAGGTCCTGAAACTGCGGGAGCTCGACTTCGTGACGGCCGCCCGCTGTCTCGGCATCTCCGACGCTCGGATCCTGCTCCGGCACATCCTGCCGAACACGTTCAACCCGATAATCGTGCTGAGCACGGTGCAGGTCGCCCGGTTTATCATCACCGAGGCGTTTTTGAGCTTCCTCGGGCTGGGTACGCCCCCGCCGACCCCGACCTGGGGCAGCATGCTGGCTGACGCCCGCCAGTTCATGTTCGACAAGTGGTGGCTGCCGACCTTCCCGGGCCTGGCGATTTTTATCACCACCCTGGCCATAAACCTCTTCGGCGACGGCCTGCGGGACTGGCTCGACCCCTACTCCCGTAACGTCTAGCCGCCCATATCTCACTTTGACGTAAACGTAATCCCCGAAGTATCCTTGAAGCGGTGAGATGCGCGGCTGGGTCCTTATTCGGTTGCTTAAATTCCTCTGGAAGTATCGGGGCCAGTTCATTCTGGCCTGTTTTTGTTTACTTGCCGCCTCGGGGTTCGGCCTGGCGATTCCCTGGCTTATTAAAGAGGTCATCGACTTTGGCCTGCGGGCTGGTAATCCCGGTTACCTTTTGCTTTCCGGCGGGCTTGTTGTGCTGTTCAGCGCCGCCCGGGGCGCCTTTGCGTACGGCCAGGGGTATCTTTCCGAGGCGGTCTCTCAGCGGGCCGCTTACGACCTGCGCAATGCCCTCTTTGCCAAGTTCCAGCGGCTAAGCTTTTCGTTCCACGACCAGGCCCAGACGGGGCAGTTAATGTCCCGGGCCACCGCCGATGTCGAGGGTGTTCGGATTTATTTAAACGTTGGCATCATGCGTCTGCTGACCGTGGCCGTCATGGTTCCGGCCGTCCTGGTCCTGGCCGTTCAGGCGAACATCCGGCTGGCCCTGATCCTGCTGGTGAGTGTGGCCGCCATTGGGCTCTGGGCCGTGAACATCTCGAGCCGCCTTCGGCCGGTCTGGCTCCGGGTCCAGCAGGCGATGGGTGACCTGGGAACGGTCCTGCAGGAAAATCTTACGGGCATCCGGGTCGTCCAGGCGTTCTGCCAGGAGGAGGCCCAGCAACAGCTCTATGACCGCTACAACCGGCGGCTCCGGGAGCTAAGCCTGCGGGCGAGCCGGATCGGGGCATTTCACCAGCCGTTTCTGCTTTTTATGCTCAACCTGGCGGTGGTGACAACCCTCTGGGTCGGGGGGCGGGAGGTGATGGCCGGTCGGCTTACCCTCGGCGAGCTGGTCGCCTTCACCCAGTACCTTTTGATGCTCTTTATGCCCGTCCGGGCCCTGGGCTGGGTTATGAATATCTTGGCCCGGGCCCAGTCGGCCGGGGAGCGGATCTTTGAGATCCTGGATTCCGTTCAGGAGGTTCCTGAAAAGCCGGATGCTGTCGAGCTTAAGAAGGTCCGGGGCGAGGTCGTCTTCGAGAACGTGGGCTTTGCGTATTCGGACCGGGCCGCGGTCCTCCGAAACGTCAACCTCCGGGTGCGTCCCGGGGAGGTCGTCGCCCTGGTTGGTCCGACGGGGAGCGGCAAGAGCACCCTGGTCCAGCTGATCCCCCGGTTTTACGACGTCACGTCTGGCCGGGTGCTGATTGACGGCTGTGACGTGCGGGACCTGAAGCTGGCGTCCCTGCGCCGGAACATTGGGATCGTCCTTCAGGATACGTTCTTGTTTGCGGCGACCATCCGGGAAAACATCGCCTACGGACGACCGGACGCCACCGATGAAGAAGTTATCGCCGCCGCGAAGGCCGCCCGGATTCACGACTTCATCATGAGCCTCCCCGACGGCTACAACACCTGGGTCGGGGAGCGGGGTCTGACCCTCTCGGGCGGCCAGCGTCAGCGGATAGCCATGGCCCGGGTTCTGCTTCTCGACCCGAAAATCCTGATTCTCGATGATGCCCTCTCGAGCGTTGACGTTGAGACCGAGGCCGAAATCCAGGCGGCCCTGGAAACGGTGATGCGGGGCCGGACGACTTTCGTTGTCGCCCACCGGCTCAAGACGGTCCGGCTCGCCCAGCGGGTCGTCGTGATGGTGGGGGGCGAAATTGTCGAAGAGGGTACCCATGAGGAGCTGATGGCCAGGGCCGGGTTTTACCGCCAGATTTACGAGACGCAGCTCCGGGCCCAGGAGGACGCCGGACTTCTGGTGCGGGGTGATGACTAAATGATGGTCGGGCACTGGCACGGCACCGGGATTCTGCGGCGCAGTGACCTGATGCTGGATGAGAAAGAATTCGGGCCGGCGTTTGACTGGCCGATATACCGGCGGCTCTTCGGATTTGTCCGGCCGTATGCCGGGCCAATGGCTTTAAGCGCTGCCCTGACCCTGGTTTACACTCTAACGAACCTGATCAACCCCTATCTTATCAAGGTCGCGATTGACGGGCCGATTGCCCGCGCCGACCCGGCCGGCCTCGGCCTTATCACCCTGCTCTTTCTGGCGAACAGCATCGCCTCCTGGCTTGCTCAGTTCGGCCAGACCTGGTTCTTGAGCTGGGTCGGCCAGCAGGTCCTCTATAGCCTGAGCAGCCGGATGTTCAACCACGTCCAGCGGCTCAGTTTCAGCTTCTTTGATGCCAACGAGGTTGGCCGGATCATGTCCCGGGTCCAGAACGACGTCCAGGTCCTGCAGGAGATCCTGGCCCAGGGGACGGTTTCGCTTGCCGCCGACGTGGTGACCTTGCTTGGGATTCTGGCCGTTCTCTTTCAGATGAACCCGCGGCTTGCCCTGCTCACTTACCTGGTCCTGCCGCTCCTGGCGGGTATCACCGTCGTCTGGCAGCGCCGGGCCGTGGAGTCATTCCGGCGGGTCCGGGCGGCCATCTCGGTGGTGAACGCGACCCTGCAGGAGAGTGTCTCAGGGGTCCGGGTCATTCAGGCGCTCGTGCGGGAGCGGGACAATCTGCGCCGGTTTGACGCCCTGAACGAACAGCACCTTGAGGCGAACCTGCAGGCCGGCCGGGTATCGGCCCTGATTCTGCCGGCGGTCGAGGTGGTCTCGGCCCTGGCGACCGCGCTGGTAATCATCTTTGGGGGCGGAATGGTCCTGGCCGGCGACCTCCAGGTTGGGGCCCTGGTGGCCTTTACCCTCTATATCAATCGGTTCTTCGACCCGATCCGGGATATCGCAATGCGTTATACCCTGCTTCAGCGGGGGACCGTGGCGGCCGAGCGGATCTTCGAGGTGCTGGATACCGAGCCGGAAGTCACTGACGCCCCCGATGCCGTCGAATTGCCCCCGGTCAAGGGCGAGGTGGTCTTTGAGAACGTCTGGTTCTGGTACGTGCCGGATGTCCCCGTTCTCAGGGGGATTAACCTGCGGGTGGAGCCGGGGGAGACGGTTGCGCTGGTTGGCCCCACCGGGGCCGGGAAGAGCACCTTTGTCCGGCTCATTCCCAGGTTTTACGATGTGAAAGAGGGCCGGATTTTAATCGACGGCGTCGATATCCGGACGGTCACGTTAAAATCCCTCCGGCGGCAGGTCGCGATTGTGCCGCAGGAGCCATTTCTCTTTTCGGGGACGGTCTATGACAATATCAAGTTTGCCCGGCCGGAGGCGGACGACGCCGAGATTATGGCCGCGATTCGGGCCGTCGGCCTGGATGAGCTGGTCGCCGGGCTACCCCAGGGGGTTCACACGCCAGTGGGGGAGCGGGGCCAGAATCTGAGCGTCGGCCAGCGCCAGCTTATAAGTTTTGCCCGGGCCCTGCTGGTTAACCCCCGAATCTTGATTCTCGACGAGGCCACGGCGTACCTGGATTCGCAGACCGAGGCCCGAGTGCAGGCGGCGCTACGGCGGGTTCGGGCCGGCCGGACGACCTTCATCATCGCCCACCGGCTCAATACCGTCCGGGACGCTGACCGGATCGTCGTCCTCGACCAGGGCCGCGTCGTCGAAGTCGGGACCCACGCCGAACTGCTCAGCCGCAGCGGCCTCTACCGGCGCCTGCATGAAGTTGGCTTTGGGGCGGCACCCGTTCGCCGGGCCGGCGACGGCACCGGGTCACCGGCCTGACCGGGCCGGGAAGCCGGATCCGGTATAATTGGCTGGTGATGGGCCTGAGGGAGCTTCTTGTCCGCCTGCAGAATTGTGAGGTCAGTGTTGAGGAGGTTCTGGACTATTTAAAGGTCTGGCCTTACGAGGAGCTCGGCTTTGCGAAAGTCGACCACCACCGGGCCCTGCGCAAGGGCTTCCCCGAGGTCGTCTTCGGCCCCGGCAAGACCCCGGCCCAGGTTGCCGAAATCGTCGGCCGGCTGGCAGCTCAGGCTGACTCCATTCTGGTGACCAGGACCACGGCCGAGGCCTTTGATGCCGTAAAGGCCGTCGTGCCCGACGCCAGGTTCCACGAGGTTGCCCGGGCCATCTATGTGGACCGCCGGCGGAATCCCCGGCTTCGGCCCGGGGTCGTGGTCGTGGCGGCCGGGACCTCGGATTTGCCGGTGGCCGAGGAGGCGGCCCTTACCGCCGAGCTGATGGGGAGCCGGCCTGAGCGGCTTTATGACGTCGGGGTGGCCGGCATCCACCGGCTCATCGGCAACCTGGGCCGGCTGCGGTCGGCCCGGGCGATTGTTGTTGTGGCCGGGATGGAGGGGGCCCTGCCGAGCGTGGTTGGGGGTCTGGTGGCGGCCCCGGTCATTGCCGTGCCGACGAGTGCTGGCTACGGGGCCCATTTTGGGGGCCTGGCGCCGCTTCTGACGATGCTCAACTCGTGCGCGCCCGGGGTAGCGGTTGTGAACATTGATAATGGGTTTGGGGCCGGCTATCTGGCGGGCCTGATTAACCTGGGGGCTGAAAATGAGTCCGAAGCTGGAGCGTCTTAAGGAGATTTTGGGGGAGCTGGGCTCGGCGGTGGTGGCCTTTTCAGGGGGTGTGGATAGCAGCCTTTTGGCGTCGGTGGCCTATGAGGTTTTGGGGGAGCGGGTGGTGGCGGTGATTGGGTCCTCGCCGACGTATCCGCCGGAGGAGATTGCCGAGGCCGAGGCGGTCGCCCGGGAGATTGGCATCCCTTACCGGGTGGTGAACACGGCCCAGCTTGAGGACCCGAACTTTGTGGCCAACAATCCGGCCCGGTGTTATCACTGCCGGCAGGAGCTTTACGGTCGGCTTGGGGAGTTTGCCCGGGCAAACGGCTACCGGTGGGTCATCGACGGGACGAACGCCGACGACCTGGGGGATTACCGGCCGGGGCTTAAGGCGGCCGAAAAGTTTGGGGTGAGGCATCCTTTGTGCGAGGCCGGGCTTACTAAAGCTGAGATTCGGGAGCTGGCCCGGGTCCGGGGGCTTAAGGTCTGGGACAAGCCGGCCTCGCCGTGTCTGGCGTCGAGGTTTCCGTACGGGAGGATGATAACTTTAGCCGAGCTTGAGCAGGTGGCGGCGGCTGAGGCGTATCTGCGGGGTTTGGGGCTTCGTCAGGTGCGGGTCAGGCATCACGGGGAGCTGGCCCGGATTGAGGTTCCGGCAGAGGATATTGTGCGGCTAACTGAGCCGGGGATTCGGGCTGGGGTTGTGGCCAGGTTGCGGGAGCTGGGGTACCGTTACGTGACGGTGGACCTGGCCGGATACCGGACGGGGAGCCTGAATGAGGTGATCCTGGCCCGGGGCAATACCCCTGGCCGTTAGCAGCCGCGGTGAGGGCCGCCTACTTTGACTGTTTTGCCGGG
>JAUQQI010000323.1 GCA_030549955.1 Chloroflexota bacterium | reverse complement strand
GGCCTTTGAGGTCGGGGTCTACCCGCCCAAGCTGGTCGGCGGCGTCGAGTATGACGAGTTTCTGGGCTGGACGCCGTTTACCTTCCCGTTTAACCTGACGAACCAGCCGGCGGCGACCGTTCCGGCAGGCTGGACGAAAGATGGCCTCCCGGTCGGGCTCCAGATTGTCGGCGGGCCGCGCCAGGACCTGCTCGTTCTGCGGGCGGCGGCCGCCTTTGAGCGGGCCCGGCCCTGGGCCCACCACCGGCCACCGGTCGACTAATCGGCGTTTTCAGTCCGGGCCCGGCCCTTCTCCCAGACAGGGGCCGTCGGGGGCCGGTAACCCCGCTTGTAGACCATGATCGAGCGGGTAAGCTCGATAACCTCCACCCCGTCCTGGTTGTAGCCGACGGTCCGGACCTTAATAATGCCCATATGGGGGCGGGACCTCGACTCCCGCTTTTCCAGGACCTCGGTCCGGGCGTAGAGGGTATCGCCCTCGAAGACCGGTTTGAGCAGCCGGACGTTCTCCCAGCCCAGGTTGATTCCGTTCTGGCTCACGTCGGCGACGGTCAGGCCGGTCACGACCGCCAGGGTCAGGGCGCTGTTTACGAGTGGCCGCCCGAACTCGGTAGCCTCGGCGTAGTGGCGGTCGGTGTGAATCGGGTTGGGGTTCACCGTAAGGAGGGTGAACCAGATGTTGTCCGTCTGGGTGATTGTCCGGCCCAGCGGGTGCTCGTAAACGTCGCCGACCTCGAAATCCTCGTAGAAGCGCCCTTCCCAGCCCGGTTTCACGGCCATCTCGGGTCTGCCTCCTTTCTAGACAACTCCGTTTGCCCGAAACTTGGCGATAGTATTAGCGTCAAAGCCGAGCTCCTGCAGGATTTCGTCGGTGTGTTCGCCGACGTCGGGGATCGGCCCGAGGCGGACTTCGGCGTCGGCAAAGTCGAAGGGCGGCAGGTACTGCCGGATGGGCCCAACAGGGGAGTCGATTTCAACCCAGCGGTTCCGGGCCGTGAGCTGCGGGTGCTCGACGAAACTCGCCAGGTCCCGAACCAGGCCGAACGGCACGTCAGCCGCCTCAAGCCGGCGGGCAACCTCCTCGGTTGTCCAGCGGCTCAAGACGTCTTCAATGAGGGGTTCAAGCCGGTTCCGGTTTCGGACCCGGAGTTCGATGGTCGCGTAGTCCGGGTCCTCGGCCAGCTCCGGCATCTCGAGCACCCGGGTGCAGAACCGGACCCACTGGGGCTCATTCTGAATCGCGATGTTTATGTACCCATCGGCGCACCGGTACGGGCCGTAGGGAACAATAATGTTGTGGCGCATCCCGGCCCGGGCCGGCTGGCGCCCGGTGTAGAGATAGCCGTAAGCAAAGGGCGAGACCCACTCCGAGAGGGCATCGAATAGGGAGACCTCCACCTTCGCCCCCTGACCGGTGTGGGTCCGGCGGTACAGGGCGGCCAGGATGCTCGAAAACGCATAGAGCCCGGCCCCGATGTCGGCCACCGATATGGCCACCTTTGCCGGTGCTTCCGGCAGGCCGGTGAGGGAGATGACAGCGGTCTCACCCTGGACCAGCAGGTCGAACGCCTTCCGGTTCCAGTAGGGTCCCTCCCGGCCGTAAGCGGTTATCCGGCAGACGATGAGCCGGGGGTAGCGGTCGGCGAGGCGCTCCCAGCTCAAGCCGAGCCGGTCGGCAACTCCCGGGCCAAGGTTCTCCACCAGGACATCGGCCCCCTCAAGAAGCCGATGGAGAATATCCAGACCTTCCGGGCTTTTAAGGTTAAGGGTCAGACTGCGCTTGGTCCGGTTAAGCCAGGCGAACCAGGCGCTCAGGCCCCGAATCGCAGAATCGTAGTAGCGGCCGAAATCCCCCTCGCCGACCCGTTCAATTTTGACGACGTCAGCGCCCAGGTCGGCCAGGTGCCGGGTGCAGAGGGGTCCGGCGACAGCCTGCTCAAGGGCAACGACCCGGATTCCGTCCAGAACGCCGGCCATGGCTCAGTAACTCCTGGGAAGCCCGAGGACGTGCTGGCCGATGTAGGCCAGGACCAGGTTGTTGTTGACCGGGGCGACCTGGTAAAGACGGGTCTCCCGGAACTTGCGCTCGACATCCATCTCGACCGCAAACCCCATCCCCCCGTGGACATCCAGGCAGACGTTGGCCGCATACCAGGAAGCTTCCGAGGCGAGCAGTTTTGCCATGTTGGCCTCGGCCCCGCACCGCTGGCCCTGATCATAGAGCCAGGCCGCCTTCCACCGCATAAGGTCGGCGGCCTCAACCATGGCGTGGGCCCGGGCGATGGGAAACTGGACCCCCTGATTCTGGCCGATGGGTCGGCCGAAGACGACCCGCTGATTCGCATACCGGACGGCCCGGTCAATGAACCACCGGCCGTCACCGATGCACTCGGCCGCGATTAAAATCCGCTCGGCATTGAGGCCGTCAAGGAGATACCGAAAGCCTCTGCCCTCCTCCCCGATGAGGTTTTCGGCCGGGACCTCGAGCTCGTCGAAGTAAACGGCGTTCGTCTGATGATTCACCATCACCTCGATGGGCCGGATGACAAGGCCGCCCCGGGCGTTGCGCAGGTCGACGATGAAGACCGACATCCCCTCGGTCTTGTGTGATTCAGGA
>JAUQQI010000256.1 GCA_030549955.1 Chloroflexota bacterium | reverse complement strand
TCCTCGGCCGGGTCCAGAGGCTTGTCTCCCGGCTGGGCTTCAAGACTCCGCCGCCACCAGCGGCCTGCCAGCTTCGTCTGCCCTTCCAGCCGGCCCCGGCGGGTGAGTCCCGGCCGGGAAGGGACGTATAATTTACCGGTGGCTGACGAACTCATTGCCCAGGCCGATGCCATCCTCGCCGAGGCGGCTGACCGGCTCGCCGGCCTTCTGCAGGCCGCGGCCACCCGACTCCGGCCCTTCCCCAGGTTCCCCGGCGCGGAGTTCGAAACCCTCGAAGTTCCGGTTCCACCGGGTGCCAGGCCTGACGTGGGCTGTGTTGTGCTGGCGCCCGACGGCAGGCTCTACGAATATGAGATTAATCTTGTTGGCGACTCGTTCAGCCCGGAGCGGATTGAGAACCTGAAACCGCTTGACTTGACCCCGGCCGAATTCGTCGTGTATGCTTACGCGGCCCTCATCGCGGTTACGAGGGTCCTTGAACGGCGTACCCAAGGAGGAAGCCGATGGATTTCAAGCTGACCGAGGCCGAACTCAACTGGCGCAACGAGATCCGTGGCTTTCTGCGAACGGAGCTTCCGCCCGAGCTTGAGAGCTCCCTGGAGGATGCCGAGCCTGACGAGCAGTGGCGGTTTGCCGTCGAATTTAACCGCAAGCTGGGCCGGAAGGGCTGGCTTACGGTGGCCTGGCCCAGGGAGTACGGGGGGCAGGCCCGGTCATTTATCGAACAGTTGATTTTTAACGAGGAGATGGCCTACTGGCGGGCGCCCCTGGGCCCGAGCTCCTTTGGTATCAACTTCGTCGGGCCGACCATTATCGTCCACGGCACTGAAGAGCAGAAGCGGCAGCACCTGCCGCTCATCGCCCGTGGGGAGGTAACCTGGTGCCAGGGCTTTTCCGAACCAAACGCCGGCTCCGACCTGGCGTCGTTGCAGACCCGGGCCGTCGAGGACGGCGATTACTTCGTCATCACCGGCCAGAAGATCTGGACGACCAATGCCCACCGGGCCCAGTGGTGCCTCCTTGGCGCCCGGACGAACCCGGACGTTCCGAAGCACCGGGGCATCTCCCTCTTCCTGGTCGAGATGAACCGGCCCGGCATCACCGTCCAGCCGATCTATAATATGGCCGACGTTCACAATTTCAACCAGGTTTTCTTCGACAACGTCCGGGTTCCCAGGTCGAACATGGTTGGCGAGAAGGACCGGGGCTGGTACGCGATGATGACGACCCTCGACTTCGAACGGTCCGGGGTCCAGTACGCCGCCGGCGGCCGGCGAACCCTCGAGGAGCTGGTGGTCTTCGCCAGGGATGCCACCCGGAACGGTCAGCCCCTCGCCCGGAATCCGGTCGTGCGCCACAAACTCGCCGAAATGGCCATCGAAGTCGAGGTCGCCAGGATGCTGGCCTACCGGGTCGCTTCGATGCAGGCTCGCGGCCTTATCCCGAACTACGAGTCGTCGATGTCGAAGCTTTTCGGGACCGAACTCACCCAGCGGCTGGCTAACACCGGGATGCAGATTCTCGGCCTCTACGGTCAGCTCGAGCCGAAGTCGAAGTGGGCTCCCCTCAAGGGCCGTATCGAGCGGACGTACCTGATGTCCTTTGCGGCCACCATCGCCGCCGGAACCTCTGAAATCCAGCGCAATATCATTGCCCTTCGTGGCCTTGGCCTGCCCCGTTAAGCTACCGCCCCGCCTGAACATGCTGCTGGCCGCCGGCCGCCGGGTCGCGGCCGGATTTTTTGCCTTCTGGACACCGGCCTCCAATGCGCGCCACGGCACCCCAAACTGACCTGGTCGTTTCGGTCGGGGCCGCCAACATCGACCTCGTCGTCGAGGTGCCCCACCTGCCGGTCCGGGGGGAGACCGTGACCGGCCGGGAACTCATCGTCGTCCCCGGCGGAAAGGGAGCGAACCAGGCGGTGGCTGCTTGCCTTGCCGGCGGCCGGGTTGTCTTCGACGGGAAGGTTGGCCGGGGCGAATTTGGCCGCCAGCTCCTGGATACCTTCCGGCAAACCGGAATTATCTGCCGGCACATTCGTCGGCAGCCTGGGGTCCGGTCCGGCGTTGCCTTGATTTTTGTCGACCCGCAGGGCAACAATGTGATCGCCTACGCCCCGGGCGCAAATGCCTGCCTTTCCCCCGCCGATGTGGCGGCCGCGGCCGGGGCCTTTCGCCGGGCCCGGGTCGTAACCGCCGAGCTGCAGATCCCCCTAGAAACCGCCCGGGCTGCCCTGACCCTCGGCCGGGAATCCGGGGCGACGGTCATCTTCGACCCGGCACCGGCCGTCGCCGGCGCCGCTGACCTTCTCCCCCTGGCGGACATTGCGACCCCAAACGAGACCGAGGCTGGGGCCCTCACTGGCATCCCGGTGACGGACGTTCCCTCGGCCCGGGCGGCTGCCCGGCGTCTGCTCAGCATGGGCGTCCGGCGGGCCGCGGTGGTGCCCCTCGGGGCCCTGGGCTCGGTGGTTGCAACCCCCGACGGCGAATTCCACCTGCCGGCCCTGCCGGTCGGGGCCCGGGACACGACCGCGGCCGGGGATGCCTACGTCGGGGGGCTCGCGGCCGCCCTGGCTGGCGGGGCTGAACTGTGGACGGCCCTTCGGGTGGCGAAGGTGGCCGCTGGCCGCTCGGTGACCCGCCTCGGGGCGATGAATT
>JAUQQI010000152.1 GCA_030549955.1 Chloroflexota bacterium | reverse complement strand
GTTTTATCGAGGCGGCCTGGCGGGCCGGCCGACGGGTCGAAGGCTGGGAGGTTGACCGGGCAGTCCGGGCCCTTGTGGAAAGGCGGGGCCTCGGGGAGTATTTTACTCACCGGCTCGGTCACAGCCTGGGCCGGGAGGTCCACGGTAAGGGGGCGAACCTGGACGATTACGAAACCCACGACACCCGGCCGCTCATTCCCGGCCTTGGGTTTACGATTGAGCCCGGACTTTACTTCGCGGATTTTGGGGTCCGGTCGGAAATAAACGTGTACCTGGCTCCCGGTGGTCCGGAAGTAACTACCCCTGTCCAGAACGAGGTCTTTCTTATCGGGAGGTAGCCTCAATGAGGGTTGGCATCCTGAACGTTACCGGATACGCGGGCGCGGAGACGGTCCGTATTCTGATGCGCCACCCGGAGGTTAAAATCACCTCGGTTACCGGCCGGAGCGCCGCCGGCCAGAAACTTGGGGAGGTTTTCCCCCACCTGGCCGGGCTTGACCTGACGATCGAGCCGGAGCTCGGGGACGTTGACTTTGTTATCTCGGCCCTCCCCCACAAGGCGAGTGCCGAGGCCGTCGCCCCCCTCGTTGAGCGGGGCCTTCGGGTCGTCGACATCAGCGCCGACTTCAGGCTAAAGAGCCCGCAGGTCTACGAGGAGTGGTATGAAACGCCCCACCCGGCCCCGGGCCTCCTTGAGGAGGCCGTCTACGGCCTGACCGAACTTCACCGGAAGGAGGTTGCTTCGGCCCGGGTTGTGGCCAACCCCGGCTGTTATCCGACCGGCATCATTCTTGCTGTCTTTCCGGCCCTCAAGGAGGGGATCATCGACGGGCAGCTTATCGCCGACGCAAAGTCCGGGGTTTCAGGAGCCGGCCGGAGCTTGAGCCTGTTTACCCACTTTTCTGAGGTGAACGAGAATGTCCAGGCCTACGGCCTGAAGGGCCACCGGCACCTGCCCGAAATTATCCAGGAGCTCGAGCCGGTTGCCGGAAATAACCTGGCGGTGACCTTCGTCCCCCACCTGATTCCGATGACCCGGGGCATTCTTGCCACATGCTACGCCCCGCTAAAACAGGACCTGGGCGACCCGGCAACGGCGAACCGGCGCCTGCGGGAGCTCTACCTGGACTATTATGGCCACGAGCCTTTCGTTAAGGTCGTCCCGGCCCCGCCCCAGACGAAGCATACCCTTGGCAACAATGACTGCCTGATCTACCCGTGTGTCGACCACCGGGCGAACCGACTGATTGTTGTCTCCTGCCTGGATAACCTGGTGAAGGGGGCGGCAGGTCAGGCGGTCCAGAACATGAACGTGATGCTCGGCTTGCCCGAAACGATGGGCCTTGAGCAGACTGCCCTTTATCCTTAGAAGGGAGGACGCTGGACCATGACCGGGAGTTTCAGGCTCGAGAGGCTCGGCGGCTGGGGAGTAACGGCCGCCGAAGGGTTCCTGGCCGGGGCAACTTATGCCGGCATCAAGGGCGAACACGCCGCCTTCAAACTGGACCTCGGGCTTCTTTACAGCGAGGTTCCGGCGGAATCGGCCGGAACCTTTACGACGAGCCGGATCCCTGGCCAGCCGGTCAAGGTCTCCCGGGCCCGGATTGGGCGGCCGGTCCGGGCGGTAATTGTTAACAGCGGCTGTGCAAACGTTGCCACCGGCGAAGAAGGGCTCCACAACGCCCTGGAGATGACCCAGCTCGCCGCCCAGAAGCTTGGCATCGACCCGATGGAGGTGCTGGTTGCCAGCACCGGGGTAATCGGGACCCAGCTTCCGATGGGGCGGATCCGGGCGGCCGTTCCCCGGATCGTCCTGAGCCGGGAGGGCGGGGCCGAGTTTGCGAAGGCCATCACCACCACCGATTCCCGAACCAAGGAGATAGCTTTCGAGGTCTGGACCGACGCCGGGAGCTTCCGCATCGGGGGCGCGGCCAAGGGGGCCGGGATGATCCACCCGAATATGGCGACGATGCTCGCCTTCATAACGACCGATGCGGCCGTGGTGCCCGGGTTTCTCCAGTCAAGCCTGCGAGAGGCCGTGGAGGCAACCTTCAATCAGATCGATATTGACGGCGACATGAGCACGAGCGACACGGTCTTCCTCCTGGCCAACGGCCGGTCGGGGGTTGGACCTATCGGCCCGGAAAGTCCCCTGGCTGAAGCCTTCCGGTCGGCCCTGGGCGAGGTTTGCCTTCACCTGGCGAAGGAGATCGCCCGGGACGGCGAAGGCGCCCGGCACTTGATTCAGGTCACGGTCGGGGGCGCCCGAACCCTGGCTGAGGCCCGGCAGGCCGCCCGGGCGGTCGCGAGCTCGGTTTCCCTCAAGGCCGCGGTCTACGGCCGGGACCCGAACTGGGGCCGGGTTGTGGCGGCCCTTGGGGCCAGCGGGGTCGAGGTGGACGAAAGCCGGCTGACAATTCGCCTCGGGGAGTTCACCCTCTTCCGAGAGGGGCGACCGGTCCCCTTCGAGCGGGATGCTGCCCGGCGCTACCTGGAGTCGCCCGAAGTGGAATTTGTTGTTAACCTTAACCTTGGCTCCCATCAGGCCTCAGCCTGGGCATCGGACCTGACCGAAGAGTATGTCCGGCTCAACAGCGTGTATACTACGTAGGGCAGGTTCCAGAAGATGGGCAGTCCCGGTACCCGGCCCCTGGTTGTCAA
>JAUQQI010000164.1:13359-23169 GCA_030549955.1 Chloroflexota bacterium | reverse complement strand
GGCCACGCCCGCGGTGGGGCGATTGTCCAGCGCTACGCCCTCAAATACCCGGACGAGCTTAAAGGCATTATCCTGATCGGCACGGGCGCCCGGCTCCGGGTGCACCCGAACATTCTCAATGACCTGGAGCGGGCCATTCGGAACCGGACCGAGTGGGACGAGCAGCAGCGCCGGGAATTCGGGCTGGATTTTCTCCCCCCCGAAGAGCGGGAGCAACTCTTAGAGAAGCGACTACGCATCGGCCCGGCCGTCCTGTTGAACGACCTGCTCTGCTGTGACCGGTTCGACATCCTCGACCGGGTCCACCTGATCAGCTTGCCCACCCTCATCATTGTTGGAACCGAGGATACCCTCACCCCGGTCCGCTATGCCCGCTACCTGGCAGATAAGATTGCCGGGTCCCGGCTGATTATCGTGGAAGGGGCAACCCACCACGTCCATCAGGAACGGCCCGACGCTGTCAATCCGGCAATCCGGGAGTTTCTAGAGGGGCTGGCCGAACCACGACGCTGAGATCAGACCGGCGACCAGGGCCACGGCAAGGCCGGCCGCAACGAATGCAAAGGTTACTTCGGTCCGCTGCCTTTCCCAGCCGATGGTGCTTCCCAGATTCTGATAAATGGCTGAAAGGTCCTTGGCCGTGGGCGCAAAGAAGTACTGGCCGCCGGTTATCTCAGCAATCTGCTGGAGGGTTCGCTCATCCAGGAAGACGCGCAGAAACTGGTTGCCATAGAAGAGGACGCCCCCTTCCCGGCTGCCGATGCCGATGGTGTAGACCCGGACGTTCCTTTCTTGCGCCCGGGTCGCCGCATCGACCGGGTGGACACCCCGGTTATTCGCCCCGTCAGAGAGGAGGACAATGGTTGCCACCGGCGACGAGGTCGGGGTGTCACGCCTCGGGGCGGGCTGGGCCCGCCCCCGGCCGTCGGGGGACCCAGCCTGGGAATCACCGCCGGGCAGGACCGACAGGGCCGCGAGGATGCCGTCGCCGATGGCCGTGGCCGACATCGTCCGCAGGTTGTCTATGGCCTGGTTTACCAGCTCCCGGTCGGTCGTCGGCGGAACCAGAACGCTCGCACTGTCGCTGAAGCTGACGACGCCGACCCGGGCATCCGGCGGTAGCTCCCCAACCAGGCTCTTCGCGGCGGCCTTTGCGGCGGCCAGCCGGTTCGGGGCGATGTCCGTCGCTTCCATGCTCCGGGATACGTCAATAACCAGCATGACGGTGACCTGCTTGACGGGTACCGGAACGGCCCATTGGGGCCGGGCCACCGCCAGGGCCAGGGCTGTAAAGGCCAGCGAATACAGGGCGGGCGGCAGGTGGCGGCGCCAGGCCGCCGGCGACCGGCTCAAGGCCTTGACCACCGCCAGATTACTGTAGGTCAGGAAGTACCGGCGGCGGCGCCGCTGCTGCCAGAAGTAAAAGCCCAGAAAGGCCGGGCCCAGGATTACGAGGGGTAGCGCGGTCGGCCAGAGGAATTCCATCCCTTCTTTCGCCCCCGTCTTAACGAAACAAACCGCAGAACCGGCTCCAGCAGCCCGCGGTCGGTTGACAGGTCCAGCACATCAACCCCACACCGCCGGAAGATAGCGTCCTGCTCGGCCCGGTGGGCCTGCATGTGGTCCCGCAGCCGCCGGCGCAGCTGGCGGTCCGACAGGTCGACCCAGAGCTGCTCGCCCGATTCGGGGTCCTGCAGCCGCAGGAGGCCAAAGGGCGGCGGGTCGACTTCGGCCGGGTCCTGAACCCTCACCGGGACGACTTCGTGCCGCAGAGCCAGGAGCCTAAAAGGCGCCTCCCAGTCGTTGGGCCCCAGAAAGTCCGACACCAGGAAGACCAGCGACCGCCGCCGGAGCATCCGGCCGACCATACCGATGGCGCCGGCGAGGTCGGTCGGCACCGGCCGGTCCCAGTCCCAGGTCTGGAGTTCGTGGACGATTCGAACAGCCTGGCTCCGGCCGGACCTGGGGGGCACGAGCCGGTCAATCCGGTTCGAGAAGCCAGCAAGGGCCACCTTATTCCCGTGCCGGACAAACAAAAATGAGACCAGGGCCGCAAACTCCGTGGCCAGGTCCGACTTCAGACCGCCGGCCCAGCCGAAATGCATCGACCCGCTCAAATCGACCGCCAGCCAGACGGTGATTTCCCGCTCCTCAACCGTTTCCCGGACGAAAGTCCGGTTCATCCGGGCGGTGACGTTCCAGTCGACCCGGCGGACTTCGTCGCCGGGCTGGTACTCCCGGATTTCGGCGAGCTCATAACCCGGGCCCGGCCAGAGGCCAGTGTAATCGCCCTGCAGGATACCGTCCAGGCGCTTGAGGACGGTGAACTGGACCCGCCGCAGGAGCCGTTCGGCCTCGCCGACCGGGACTTCCGGCAGGGTCCCCGGGCCGGGCGTGGTCAGCGTCATCCTTCGCCCACCGGTTCCGGAGTTCGCCGGTCAATGAGCTCGATCCGTGGCGGCCGAACAACTTCCATGAGCCGGTTGAGAATCTGCTCCGGGGTGATGCCCTGGGCCAGGGCCTCGTAAGTAAGGATGAGCCGGTGCCGCAGGGTATCCATCACCAGGTAGGTCATGTCTTCCGGCAGGACGTAGTCCCGGCCCCGGAGGGTTGCCAGGGCCTTGGCCCCGGCAATGAGATAAATCGAGCCCCGGGGACTGGCGCCGTAGGCGACGTAGCGGCCCAGCTCCGGGACGCCAAAGTCGGCCGGCCGGCGCGTCGCCGCAACCAGGGTGACGGCGTAATCGACAAGCTTCGGGTCGACGTAAACCCGGTCGGCAACCTGCTGGAAGGCGAGGAGCTCCGGCGGGGTCAGCACCCGGTTTACCTCGGGGAGCCGTTCGGCGGTGACCCGGGCAACAATGGCCGCCTCCTCGAGCCGGCTCGGGTAGTCGATAACGACCTTGAACATAAACCGGTCAACCTGCGCCTCCGGCAGGTTGTAGGTGCCCTCGGATTCGATGGGGTTCTGGGTGGCCATGACGAAAAAGGGCTCGGGAACCCGGTAGGTCTCGTTGCCGATGGTGACCTGGTGCTCCTGCATCACCTCCAGCAGGGCGCTCTGAACCTTTGCCGGGGCCCGGTTAATTTCATCGGCGAGGACGAGGTTAGCAAAAACCGGCCCAAGCTGGGTGGTGAACTCGCCGGTATGCTGGTTGTAGACCCGGGTCCCAACCAGGTCGGCCGGAACCAGGTCCGGGGTGAACTGGATTCGTTTAAAGGTCCCGCCGATCACCTGGGCCAGGGTTTTGACGGCCAGGGTCTTGGCCAGGCCGGGGACGCCCTCAATGAGCAGGTGGCCCCGGGCCAGCAGGGCCACCAGCATCATTTCGAGCAGGTGCTCCTGCCCCACGATCACCTTCTTCACTTCGAACAGGGCTCGCTCCAGGCGATTGTCTGCCGGTTCCGGTATCATTCGGGTTTAACCTCCGGGTTCATTTTGGCCATATTTAACAGCAGAAGTCAAACGGTTGCGCCGGGGCCCAGTCGCCGGGTAGAATCTGGAGGTCCCGGCCCATGGTTCAGCAGGCTTTTGAAGGGATTAAGGTCCTCGACCTTACCAGCTACATTGCCGGCTCCTTTGCGGCCACCTGGCTGGCTGACCTTGGGGCCGACGTCGTGAAAATCGAAAACCCGACGGGCGACCCGTTTCGGGTGACCCGGGGCTTCCTGGTCTGGAACCGCAACAAGCGGGGAATCGTCCTGGACTTAAAGCACCCCGACGGCCTGGCGGCCTTCTATCGGATGGTCCGTCGGGCCGATGTCGTGATGGAAAACTACCGGCCGGGGGTGGCCGACCGGCTTGGGGTCGGTTATGACCGCCTTCAGGAAATCAATCCCCGGATAATTTACTGTTCGGTCTCCGGGTATGGCCAGACGGGACCCTACAGTCAGAAGCCGGCCTTTGACCCGCTGCTCCAGGCTCTGGGCGGGGTCATGGCCGGGCAGGGCGGACCGGCTAACCCGCCGGTCTTCCTCCGGATTGCGGTCTCCGACTACTACGCCGCCGCCCTGGCGGCCTACGGGGTCGCCTCAGCCCTTTACGTCCGGGAGAAAACCGGCCTCGGCCAGCGGGTCGAAACCTCCCTCCTTAACGCCGTTATCGCCATTCAGGCCTGGCCGTTCCTCCGGCTTGAGGATGACCCGGAGCCGTTCCGGCCGGGCTCGGGCCTTGTGCCCTATCAGCTCTTCCAGACGGCCGACGGCTGGGTCTTCATCGCCTGCGGCAACGACGGGTTCTGGCGCAACCTCTGCCGGGCCCTGGATATCGAAGCCTTCGCCGAAGACTCCCGGTTTGCGACCCAGCCGGCCCGCTACCAGAACCGGGAGGAGCTTCTGGGCATCCTGCAGGACATCCTGCTCACCCGGACCACGGCCGAATGGGTCGAGCTCCTGGAGGCCCACGACGTTCCGGTCGCCCCGGTTCGAACCATTGAGGACCTCTTTGACGACCCGCAGGTTAACCACAACGGGATGGTCGTCGAGCTCCAGCACCCAAGGCTGGGGCGGATCCGGCAGATGGGGGTCCCGGTCAGGCTCGGGTCGACGCCGGGCCAGGTGACCCGGCCGGCGCCGATGCTGGGCCAGCACACCGAAGAGGTTCTACGGGAGTACGGGTTCAGCCCCGAGGAAATCGCCGAGCTCAGGACCAGGGGGGTCACCCAACCCCGCCCCCAGCCAGGGTACGTCTAATCCTTAGGGGCCTGCCGCCGAACGTAAACGGTCCGCTGAACGACGGTTATCGCCCCCAGAACACTCAAAAGGCCGAGCACTTCTTTTACCGGCCCGGCGACGAGGGCCGCCCCGAGCAGAATGACCCGGACCCCCCGGTCGGCCAGGCCGGTATCCCCCCGGAGGCCGAGGCCCTCGGCCCGGGCCCTGGCGTAGCTGGTCAGCAGGCCAAAGGTGGCCGCCCCGAAGGCAAGCCCGACCCCAATTCCGTCCCCCTCCCGGCCGAATTCGTAAGCGATAGCCCCGAGCAGGGCCGCCTCGGAAAGCCGGTCCAGGGTCGAATCAAGAAAGGCCCCGAACCGGCTGGTCCGGCCCGTGAGGCGGGCGAGGCCGCCGTCCAGCAAGTCAGTCAGGCCCGAAACCCAGAAGACAACCCCGGCCGCCGTCCACAGGCCGGCCATAACCAGGCCGGCGGCCGCCAGACTCAGGCCGAAGCCAAGCACGGTAACCAGATTCGGGGTCACCCCGGCGCCGGCAAGGGCCCGCAGGACCGGGTTTAAGAGGCGGTTCGAGATGGGCCGGAGTTTCCCCGCGGTCACGGCCCCGAAGCGAGAAGCAAATGGTCGGGCCGGGTCGGTTGGGCGGCACCCAGCCGGGCCGTGCGGTAAACTTCCAGGACCTGCCGGGCCACCCGGTTCCAGTCGAACCTGGCCGCCCACTCCTGGCCGCGGCGGCCCAGGTCGGCCCGAAGGTCCGGGTCGGCGATGACGTTGATGAGCGCCGCCGCCAGGGTTGTCGGCTCCCGGGGCGGAACAAGCACCGCCGCCCGTGAGCCCCCGGCGACTTCCCGGTAGCCCGGAATGTCCGAGGCGACCACCGGCAGGCCGGCCGCCATCGCCTCGAGCAGGACGAGGCCGAAGCTCTCCCCTTCAGTCGCCGGCGCGCAGAAGACCCAGGCCTGCCGGTAGCGGCGGACGACCTCATCATCGGGCAGAAATCCGGTAAGTTCGACCCCGTCCATCCGGTGGCGTCTGATGTACTCCTCGACCCGCGGCCGCAGGCCGCCGTCGGGGCCGACGATTTCGAGCCTGGCCGTCGGCAATTTTTGCTTGACGAGGCGGAACGCCTGCAGCAGAACCGGCACCCCTTTCCGGCGTTCGAGGCGCCCGACGAAGAGGATGGTCGGTTCGGGGCGGGGAATTCGGGGCGCAGCCGCAAACCGTTCCAGCTCGATGCCGTTCGGGATCACCCGGTATTCCCCGGGAAAGAACCGGCTTATAAAATTGCGGGCCGTCTCCGACACGCAGATCCGCCCGTCAAGCCGCTCATACCAGCGGCGTATGAAAAAGCCGGCCAGCCGGTAGCCCAGGTTCGGGCTGGATGTCCGGCTCCCGCAGGTGGCGTGAAAGGTGGCAATGTTCACGCTCTGCGAGTATTCCAGAACCGCCAGAGGCAGGACCGGCACGAGGGGCTCGTGGACGTGGACGACATCGAACGGTGTTGACCGCAGAAAGCGCCGAACACCCAGCCAGCCCCGAACGACGAATCCGATCCGGGCGACTGACCCGCTCGCCGGCACCGGCAGGGGCCGGCCGAAGGTGACAACGGGCAGGTCCCGGGGGACCCGGTCCGCCCGGGATGCGGGGGCCAGCACAGTTGCTTCCCAGCCGAGGCGGCGAAGGGCCCGGGCCAGGTTCAGCCCGTGGGAGACGACCCCGCCCGGGTGGGCAATGTCGTAGGGCACCACGATGAGAACCCGACCCATGCTCTCCGGGCCGTAGCTAGACCTCGACCGGCCGCTGCGGGCCTTCGGGGACAGCCACGGTGTTGTCAAGGCCGATAATGAATTCTTCCAGGCGCCGGCGGGCCTCGTCGTCCGGCATCTGGACCGGCGGCGACTTCATAAAGTAGGCCGAGGGGGCAACAATGGCCCCGGCGAGGCCCCGGTCCATGGCCAGCTTGCAACACCGGATGGCGTCGATGACGACCCCGGCCGAGTTGGGGCTGTCCCAGACCTCCAGTTTGAGCTCGATATTGAGGGGAACGTTTCCGAAGGTTGTACCCTCAATGCGGATGTAGCACCATTTCCGGTCGCCCAGCCAGGGGACGTAGTCGCTGGGCCCGACGTGGACGTCTTCCGGCGGCAGGGGATAGTCAAGCATGGAGGTGACGGCGTCGGTCTTCGAAATCTTCTTCGATTCGAGCCGCTCCCGCTCGAGCATGTTGAGGAAGTCGGTGTTCCCCCCGAAATTCAGCTGGTAAGTCCGCTCGACCTTGACGCCCCGCTCGCGCAGGAGGCGGGTAAGCACCCGGTGGGTGATGGTCGCCCCAACCTGGGACTTCACATCGTCGCCAATAATGGGCAGGCCCCGGTCCTTAAAGCGTTTCTGCCAGTAGGGCTCCCGGGCGATGAAGACGGGGATGCAGTTCACAAAGCCGCAGCCGGCGGCGAGCACCTGCTCGACGTACCACTTCGTCGCCTCCTCGGACCCGACCGGCAGGAATGAGACGACGACGTCGGTCCTTGTCTCCTGCAGGATGCCGACGATGTCGTCGGTGGGGCCGGGGGCCTTGCGGATGATATTGCTCAGGTACTTGCCGATCCCGTCGTGGGTCATGCCCCGGGCGACCCGGACGCCGGTGTACGGCACGTCGCAGAACCTGTAGGTGTTGTTGGGCGGGGCAAAGATCGCCTCCGACAGGTCGCGACCAACTTTATTTGCATCAATGTCGAAGGCGGCCACGAAATTAATGTCCCGAATGTGGTAGCCCCCAAGGTTGGGGTGCATGAGGCCCGGGATAAACCCATCATCCGGGGCAGCCCTGTAAAAGTAAACCCCCTGGACCAGGGATGAGGCGCAGTTGCCAACCCCGATTATGGCGACGTTAATCTTGCCCAAAGGTAGACCTCCTGTGCGGTTAAGCCCGCGGCGAGAATGCGGAGCTAATCCTCCGCTAAAAGTTTCGCAGGTCTCCGGGTCGCCGTCAAACCCCCTGTGCGGATTCAGCCCATCCTAGACGAACGGCCGCCCTTTCCGGGTACCCGGTGTCTTTAGATACCCGGGCGGTGGCTTGAGCTTCAGGGTCCTGGGCGGCGGGTTACTGACCAGTCTCCGCCGGGCAAAGGGACCAGCCAGCGCTGAACTGGTTAGATGGCAGGCCCATTGACCGCACCGAAGGGCGCCCCACGCGGGAATATGCCCTTCGATGCGGTGGCAGCCTCCCGCCACTGCCGGCCGCCGGCCTGGGTTTCTCAACTTGACCACCGGCCCTTTGCCGGTTGATACTCTAAGCGCCATTTCATCCTGGTGAGGTAGCTGAGAAATGGTTAGCCGCCCGGCAGGCGCCCGTCGAATCCGGATTGAGGAACTCGCCCGTCTACCATCCGTCGCTCTCCCGACGGTCTCGTGGTCGGGAGATAAATTGGCGCTCTACTGGGATCAGACCGGCCGGTTCGAGCTTTATACCCTGGACCTGCGCACGGGCGAGGTCCGTCAGCTGAGTCGCGGGGAGGTCCCCAGGGCCATTCGGGCTGGCTTTGCCTGGGACCGTTCCGACCGCTACATTGTCTTTGCGAAGGACTTCCAGGGGAACGAACAGCACGACCTCTACCGGCTCGATACGGCGACCGGCCGGGTCACTCAGCTCACGAGCGACCCCACCTGCCAGGAATATCCGGTGGAGTTCAGCCCCGATAACACCTGGCTTACGGTGCTGACGAACCGACCCCACCCCGAGGCCCCTGACCGGCCGGGGCAGCTCAACCTCTGGAAACTCCGGGCCGACGGGTCCGAGTACGTGCCCCTGACCCGCTTTGCGTTCCCGGTCTGGGGCGGCATCTGGAGCCCCGACGGCCAGTGGGTTGCCCTGGTCACCAATGAGGACCTGACCAACCTTAAAAACCGGGACGGCTACGTCCTGCGCCCGGACGGCACCGGCCTCCAGAAAGTTTTCAGCATCCAGCCCGGGTCCCAGGATTACCTGGTGGCCTGGCACCCGGATGGGCGGCGGCTGGCCGTAACCAGCGACGCCTTCGGCGTTCGCCGGGCCGGGGTCCTGGACCTCCGGCCCGGTTCGGGCCCTCGGTCCGGTGGCTGAGTCCGGAGGATGTCGAGGAGACGGCCGTCCAGTTCTCGAAAAACGGCCGTTACCTGCTGACTCTTCAGAACCGGGAGGCCCAGGTCCGGCCGGTCGTCTACGACCTCCAGACCGGCGGCGGTCGGGTTCTCGATTTGCCGGCTGGGGTTGCGGTCGGCTCGGCTTTCGGCCTGAATGACTCGAAGGTGATCCTTACCTACACGACCCCTTCGACCCGGCCGGTTCTGCTGGCCTACGACCTCGGGACCGACCGGGCCGAGACCCTTATCCCGGCCGAATACGGCCCGTTTGACCCGGCCATCTTCGTCGGGGCCGAGCATATCTACTACCCGAGCTTTGACGGGACCCCCATTCCGGCGATTCTTTACCGGCCCCGGGATATCCCGCCCGGTGCCCGTCTGCCGGCGCTGATCCATGTCCACGGTGGGCCGACCGCCCAGTGGTTCCTTTCCTTCGACCCGCTCGCCCAGCTTCTGGTCGACCGGGGGTTCGTTGTTCTGATGCCTAACATCCGGGGCAGCACCGGCTACGGGGTAGCCTTCCGGGATGCGGCCCTCCGGGACTGGGGCGGGGCCGACCTGGAGGATGTCGCGGCCGGGGCCGCGTATCTGAAAAGCCTCAATTACGTCGACCCGGACCGGCTGGTAATCTTTGGGGGAAGCTACGGCGGGTTTATGACCTTCCTGGCCGTTACGAAGAAGCCTGACCTCTGGCGGGCGGCCGTCGCCTGGGTCGGAATCACCGACCTGAAACGGATGTACGAGTCGAGCATGGAACACTTTAAATACTTCCTGCGGGAGCAGATGGGCGACCCGGAGGCAAATGCGGACCTCTGGGCCGACCGCAGTGCCATAAACTTCGCCCAGAACCTGAAAGCGAAGCTGCTCATCGTCCACGGTGCCAACGACCCCCGGTGCCCGGTCGAACAGTCCCGGATCTTCCGCGAGCGGCTCCTGGAGCTGGGCTACCGGGAGGGCGTCGACTTCGAGTACGTTGAATTTGAGGACGAGGGCCACGGCAGCAATGACATCGAGCAGAAAA
>JAUQQI010000164.1:425-13349 GCA_030549955.1 Chloroflexota bacterium | reverse complement strand
GGCGCTCTGAACCGGTGTGACGATTGAACTGATCCCGGCGCCTGCTAAAGACCACCCCCCGGACATCCTGGCCGGACCCGGCATTCTCGACCGTCTGCCGGCGGGTATCGCAAGCTGGGTAGATATCACGGATCCCAGGGACGACGAAATCGAAGCGGTTGCCCGCCGGTTCGGCCTCCACGAGCTCGTCGTCGAGGATTTCCGGCGGGGCGACCAGCGGCCGAAGTTCGAAGAATACCCGAGTTACGGGTTTTTAATTTTTTACCCAACCAGGTGGGAACCGAAGGAAGCGGTCCCCGAATCGCTGGAGTGCGCCCTGATTATCGGGCCAGACTACCTGCCGAGCTTTCACCGGCGGCCTTTCTGGCTTCGGGATGAGGTCATCGAGGCCTGGCGGTCGAACCTCCACCGGATTCCGGATGGCCGGGCCGCCCTGGTTCAGGCCTGGCTTGACACGGTAGTGGACGAATATTTCGACGTGGTCGACCGCCCGGCCGAGGAGATCGGCCCGATCGAAGAAGGCATTCTGGATTCGCCGGGCCGGCCCCAGCTCGGCCGGCTGTTCGAGCTTCGGGGGCGGGCGGGACGCCCTGGGTCCGGAGGCCGGCTACTACCTCGGGGACGTCTACGACCACATGATCCGGGTTGTTGAGAGCCTGGAGATGCAGCACGACCTGCTGGTCAGCCTGACCGAGGCCTATCTCTCGCAGGTCTCAAACCGCCTCGACCAGACGATGCAGACCCTGACGGTCCTTTCAACCATCCTGATGACGGCCGCCCTCATCGCCGGTATTTACGGCATGAACTACCGGCTCATTCCGGACGAGGGGAGTCCGGGTTCGGATTCGTCTTTGCCCTGGGGCTCATGGTCCTGGCCGGGGCCGGCCTCTTTTTCGTCTTCCGGCGCCGGGGCTGGATTTAGGCGGGGCGTCGGGTCCGGCGGTCAGGCGGCCGATCCGTTCGGTCGATCCGGTAATCGGGGGCGAGAATCGTTACAACCGTGCTCAGCCGGCGGTCGCTCATCCGGGATGCCAGCCGCGGGTCGATATCTTCGAGCCGGTGGTTGCTGGTTATAACTGTCGGCAGGCGGGCATTGTAGCGATAATTTATCAGCTGATAAAGTTTCTCCTGGGCCCAGGGGCTCGACGAGTGGGCCCCAAGGTCATCCAGGATGCGGACCGGGGCGGTGCGAAGGCCCTCAAAGAGCTCGTCGTAGGTGATCCGGCTCTCCGGGTTGAACGTCGACCGCAGGTGGTCGAGCAGGTCCGGCACAACTGCAAAGACCACCGGCCGTCGACGTTTGAGGCGGTAGTTGGCAATCGCGGCCGCCAGGTGGGTCTTTCCGCACCCGCAGGTTCCCAGGAAAACGAGCCAGCCCTCCGGGTTCTCAGCGAAATTGCGGGCCAGCTTATAGGCCGTCGCAAGACTTTCGCCCTGCTCCGGGTCGAGGTCGGCCCGGAGTTCGAAGTTCTCAAAGGTCATCTGCCCCAGAAGTTCGAGCTTGAGCGGGTCAAACAGGCCGATGCCCCGGGGCCGGGCGGCCCCCACCTCAACAACCCGGGAAAGGTCGGGGTCAGTCAGCCGCATCCGGAACCGGTCCTCCAGCAGGTCCAGCGGCACGGCCAGGACAATAACCGTCGGCAGTCGGGCCGCATAACGGTAATTTATCAGCTGGAAGAGCTTCTCCCGGGCCCAGGGAGTTGCGGCCTGACATCCGAAGTCGTCCAGAATCAGAAGGTCAACCTGGCGCAGGTAGTCAAAAAGCTCGTCGTAGCTGACCTCGCTGGAGGGAGCAAAGGTCGCCCGCAGGTAGTCGAGAAGGTCAGGGGTGACCGCGAAATAAGCCGCCAGACCCCGGTCGAGACACCGGTTGGCGATGGCAGCGGCGAGGTGGGTTTTGCCCGTGCCACTCGCCCCCGTGAGGACAAGCCAGCCCCGGGGCTCGTCGGCATAGGCCCGGGCCGTCTCGCAGGCGTCCCGAAAGCGGGCCTGCTCAAACGGGTCGTCCGTCCGACCCTCGGGCCGCAGGTTTTCAAAGGTGAGGCGCTCGAAGGGGCCCAGGTTGCTGCGCTGGCGCAGGAGCTGCCGGCGCCGCCCTTCAAACTCCCGGGCCGTGCACTCGCAGGGGACTGCTTTGCCAAAGTCGGGGTGGTCAACGGGCACATCCCGGTAGACGTAGCCGGCCCCCCGGCAGAAGGGGCACGGCTCGGGCGCGGGCTCGTCGCCGGGGCCGCCGGGGCCTTCCCCGGCGGCGCCCGAGGATCCCCCCAGGTCCCGGGCCAGCCGCCGCAGGATGAAGGCAAAACTTTCCATCAGTTGTACGGGCCTCCCCGGGTGAGTTCGAGGTTAACGAACTTGGTGAGCCGGTCGAAGAACAGGAGGCTGACCTGGCCGGTCGGGCCGTTCCGGTGCTTGGCGATGATGATGTCGGCAATGCCCTTCGGATACGGCCTGTTCGGAAACCGGCGTTCCCACTCCTTTTCGGTGTAATAAACGTCTTCACGGTAGATAAACATAACAACGTCGGCGTCCTGCTCGAGGCTGCCGGATTCCCGCAGGTCTGAGAGCATCGGAATATGGGGCGACCGGGCTTCGACGGCCCGGGAGAGCTGGGAAACGGCCAGGACCGGGATGTTCAGCTCCCGGGCGAGCCCCTTAAGGGCCTGGGAAATCTCGCTGATCTCCTGGACCCGGTTGTCCGAGCGGCCGCTCCCCCGGGCGAGCTGAAGGTAATCGACGATGAGGAGGTCGATGGGGTGCTCGCTATGGAGCCGCCGGGCCCGGGACCGGATCTCGATAATGGGTATCATCGGGGTGTCGTCGACATAAAGTGGGCGCCATACGTCCGGGCGTCGGCCAGGATCCCGATCGCGGCCATTACCCGCCGGCGTTCGGCATCCGACAACTGCTCGAGCCGGACCTTTTGCGAATCGACCCCGGCCTCGATGGCAATAAGCCGGTGGGCGATCTGCTCCTTCGACATTTCCAGACTGAAGATGGCGACGCAGGCGCCCTGGCGCATCGCCGCGTGGTGGGCAATGTTCAGGACAAAACTCGATTTGCCCAGGCCGGGCCGGGCCGCCAGGATGATGAGGTCCGACCGCTGGAGGCCGCCCAGAATCTTGTCGATTTCGACGAAGCCCGTCAGGACGTGGGGAAGCTCGCCCGGCGTCGGGGTTGGGGGCGAGAGAATCGCTTCTTCGAGATACTTTTCGAGAATCTGGCGGATGTGGACGAAGCCGGTCAGGCTCTCGGCCCGCCGGACCCCGAACAGCGCCTGCTCGGCCCGGGCCAGGACCGAGTCGACGTTCGGCCCACCCTGATAAGCGAGGGTCGCGATCTCAGCCGCGGCCTGGAGAAGCCGGCGGTAGACGGCACACCGGCGTACGATCTGGGCGTAATCCTCAACGTGGAGGGTCGAAGGAACCGCTGCGACCAGCCGGTGCAGGTAGGTGACCCCGCCCACCGCGCTCAGTTTTCCCCGCCGGTTAAGCTCGTGGGCGACGGTGACCGGGGTGACGGCCTCGTTCCGGTCGTAGAGCTCGACGCAGACCTCGTAGATGAGCTGGTGGCCCGGGTTATAAAAATCCTCGGGTTTGAGAAGGGTTATAACCCGGAGAATGGCATCGGGGTCCAGCATAATGGCCCCGAGGACGGCCTCCTCAGCCTGGAGGTCGTGGGGCGGCTGCCGCTCTTCGGCCACAGGCCTACCCCTCCCGGGAGGTAACGACCACGTTGACCCTGGGGGCCAGGTCCCGGCTAAGCCGGACCACAACCCGATATTCGCCGGTCTTGCGGACGGGCTCCTCAAGCTCCACCCGCCGGCGGTCGATGGGCCGACCGACCTGGGCCGAGATCGCTTCGGCGATGTCCGCGGCCGTCACCGAACCGTAAAGACGGCCCTCTTTCCCGGCCCGAACGGCAACGGTTACGGTCATCCCATCCAGCCGCCCGGCCAGCTCCCGGAGCTCTTCGGCTTCCCGGGCCGCCCGGCGGGCCTCCGCCGCCTGCCTTGCCCTGACCTGCTCGATGACGGCCTCAGTTGCGGCCACCGCGAGCTTGCGGGGCAGCAGGTAGTTCCGGGCATAGCCCTCGGCCACCTCCTTGATTTCCCCAGCCCGGGCAACACCCGGCACGTCTTTCAGAAAATACACCTTCATCCCAGAACTCCTGTTCTATTTATAGCCGTCAGCAGGCTTGCTGTCAACGGCCGGCCGTTGGCCGGCCGGTCCGAAGTATATTCAGTGGGGCGCGGCCGGTTAAGGGGGAGTTTTGGGCGGACTTTTCCCCCAGCGGGGTCGGGGGCGGCGGTTTTCTCGTGGAAACCGGCCGGAGTTCCCGGCCTATTCTTCGTCGTCCTCGTCCGGTCCGGGGGCCGGGCCCGGCGGGGGCGGGACCGTCACGACCGGCCGCTCGGAGCTCGGGACCCGGCGCCGGGGGAGGCCGGCCAGGTCCTCCCGCAGTCGAACCAGGGCCTCGATATTGGCGGCGGTAGCCGGTACCGCCAGCCCGACGACCCCGACGTCCCGCAGGGCCGGCAGTTCGGCGGCCGACGGGAGGCGCCCCAGCTCGTAGAGGACGGGTTTTCGGGTCGCCGCCGCAAACTTAAGGAAAACCAGCATGTCCAAAACCGTCAGCGGGTCGCCCACCGGCCCGGGTCGGAGCCAGAAGCCCTCGACCGGCAGAAGGTCCAGGGAGCGAAGCAGGCCGTCAGGGAAGTCCGGGGTCAGGGCCAGGTAACGGCCCCCATCCTCGCCCAGAAGGCTGGCGGGTCCGCTCCCTTCAACGACCACGAAGTCGGCGCCGGCCCGAAGGTAGCCGTCCACCAGGTCGGCTGAAGGGCTGCCGGACAGGCTGACTCCCCAGGTCAAGCCTGCGAGGGCTTCGGTTTCGGGGCCCTCCAGGGGACCGGGGCCCGCCGGCAGAAGAAGGGTGTCGACACCGGCCGACCTGAGGCGGCTGACCAGGTCAGGGTCCCGGTCGGCGAGCCGGGCCACCAGAACGAGGGGCGGCACCCGGGTCGAATCGGCCGGGGGCCGGCCGAAACCGATGGGCTGCCGGGGCTCGCCCCGGACGGCCCGGCGCAACTTTTCAAGAAGCCTGCTCACGGAGGATTTCGCGCCTTAGATTCCAGAGCCGACGGCGGGATTCGAACCCGCGACCTGCCGCTTACGAGGCGGCTGCTCTACCGCTGAGCTACGCCGGCTCCCGTTAGCAGTATACGGCCCGCCCCGGCCGTCTGCAACCCATCGGCCCCGGCCGGCCTGTTTTATAATTCTCCGGGTGGGGAAATTCAAATGGACCCCACGATGGCCTATCGTGGCCTCGTCCTCAGGCTTGCGGCCAACCCCGTGGTTCGCCGGGCCCTGACCGTCAACGGCCGACGGCTCGCCCTCCGATTCGTCGCCGGCGAGACCCTTGATGATGCCCTCCAGGTTGCTGACCGCCTCCACCAGGAGGGCATTCTGGCCATTCTCAACCTCCTGGGGGAGATGGTCACGGCCGAGGACCCGGCCCGGAAGTTCAAGGAACAGCTCCTTCGCCTGGTCGATGCCGTGGCCGACCGGCCCTGGGCCCGGTATATTTCGGTCAAACTGACCGAACTCGGTGTCGACCTTTCCGAGGAGTTTGCCTTCAACCAGCTGGCTGAGATTGTTGACCGGGCCCGCAAGGCGGGATGTTTCGTCCGCATCGATATGGAGGACTCGGGTCACGTGGACGTGACCCTGCGCCTTTACCGTCGCCTGCGGGCCGCCGGCTTCAACCACGTCGGTATCGTCCTCCAGGCCTACCTGCGCCGGAGCGAACGGGACCTTGAAAACCTCCTGCCCCTGCGCCCCAATGTCCGGGTGGTCAAGGGCGCGTACAGTGTCCCCCCGGAAATCGCGTTTCCGTCGAAGCGCCAGGTCAACGAAAACTACCTGGCCCTGGCCCGGCGGAATCTCGGGGCCGGCAATTACACTGCCATCGCCACCCACGACCAGCGAATAATCCATTACCTGAAGGGCTGGACCCGGCAAACCGGTCTCGACCGGGACCGGTTCGAGTTCCAGATGCTTTACGGCATCCGGCCCGACCTCCAGCGGGCCCTCTCCCGGGAAGGCTACACCATCCGGGCCTACGTTCCGTACGGCCAGGACTGGTACGGCTACTTCGCCCGCCGGGTTGCCGAGCGACCGGAGAACCTGCTATTTGTCCTCCGGGGCCTCCTCCGGGTATAATCCCAGGAGCCGGGAAATGGCCGAAGCCCTGCCTGACCCGACCATCCACGTCGAACAGCGCCTTCTCCTGCTGAAGGCGGCCTTTGGGGACCGGATCGGGCCCGAGGCTGAGGCCGACCTGCGGGCCCGCCTTCAGGCCGATGCGGACCGGGCGGTCCAGCTCCGGGCCTTCCCCCTGGCTTTCGCCGACGAGCCCGACGTGGTCTTTCGGGCGGCCCCCGATGACCGCTGAGTTCGCGTTTCTGCCGGTCCGGGAGCTAGCCCGAAAGGTACGGTCGGGCGAGACGCGGCCCCTGGAACTTGCCGAGTATTTTCTCGACCGGCTCGGGCGACTGGGGCCCGTCTACAACGCCCTGGTGACCCTGACCCGGGAGCGGGCCCTCCGGGAGGCAGCTGAGGCCGAGGCCGAGCTTCGGGCCGGCCGGGACCGGGGCCTTCTGCACGGCATTCCCTACGGGGCGAAGGACCTGCTGGCCGCGGCCGGCTACCCAACCACCTGGGGGGCGGCTCCCTTCCGGGAACAGCGCTTTGATTACGATGCAACTGTTATTCGCCGGCTCCGGGAGGCCGGGGCCGTCCTTATCGGCAAGCTCGCGACCGTCGAGCTAGCCGGTGGCATGGGCTACACCCAGCCGAATGCGGCCTTCACCGGACCTGGTAAGAACCCGTGGAACCGGGAGTTCTGGAGTGGGGGCTCCTCGAACGGGCCGGGCTCGGCGGTGGCCGCCGGCCTGGTCCCCTTCGCCCTGGGAACCGAAACCTGGGGCTCGATCATCACCCCGTCGGCTTTCTGCGGGGTGTGCGGCCTGCGGCCCACCTACGGGCGGGTGAGCCGATTCGGCGCCATGCCCCTGAGCTGGAGCCTGGATAAAATCGGCCCAATGGGCCTTACCGCTGACGACTGCGGGGTCGTCCTTTCGGCGATAGCGGGCCGGGACCCGGCCGACCCGACCACCGTCGACCGGCCGTTCCGGTGGGACCTGCCGGACCGGACCGAAGGCTTCAGGGTCGGGGTCCTTAAAGGGGCGGCCGAGAACGCCCAGGCGGAAGTCGCCCGAAACTTCGAAGCCAGTCTGCAGGTCCTCGGGACGTTCTGCCGGCTCGAAGAGGTCGAGCTCCCGGAGTTCCCGTTTAACGAGATGGCCAGCACCATCCTGTTCGCCGAGGCCGGCTCCATCTTCGAGGATTTTATAACCTCGGGCCGGGTCGCCGAACTGACGGCCCCCGAGGACCGCTACCGGCCCTACGGGTATCTCATCGTCCCGGCCAGGGATTACCTGCGGGCCCTTCGCCTCCGGAAGAAGGCTGTAGCGGCCCTCAATGACCTCTTCGGCCGCTACGACGCCGTTGTCAGCCCGTCCCGCCTGACGGTGGCCGGCCGGGTCGACCAGGACTTCCGCACGTACATCCCGCCCCGGACGGCGGGGGTGCCCATCAGCGCGGCCGAGAACGTTGCCGGCCTGCCCGGGATAAGTGTGCCCAACGGATTCGGTCAGAACGGCCTGCCGACCGGAATCCAGTTCACCGGGGCGGCTTTTGCCGAGGACCGGATCCTGGCGGTCGCCCACGCCTACCAGCTGCGGACCGACTGGCACCTGCGCCACCCGGCAGTCTGAGCCAGCCCGGGGCCTACTCGAGCAAATTGCCCAGGTGGCCGTTACTCCGGGGGCAGACGTGGGATTCACCCGGGTTAACCGGCAGGTGGCAGAGGGGACACCGCGGCCGTCCGGACGCGAGGATATCCTGGATCTCCCGGTCGAGGCCTTCGAGCTGTTCCCGGTCGACCAGCAGGCTCACCGCTTGGACCTGAAGGCCCGGCTCATCTTCGGCGGCATCGGCGGCGATAACAAACAGGTCCCGCCGCTCGTCATACCCGATGGCCAGCTGACCGACCTTGAATTCGATCTGATAGATGCCCTCTTCGGGCGGGTTGCCTCCCCGCCGGCCAACGCCGCTGCGGATGAGCCCCAGAAGCTCGTTGATGGCCAGGCTGAGGGCCTCCAGCTGCTCCCGCTCGACCCAAAGGAAGGCCTGACACGGGCCGCTTTCGACGCTCAGCCGGAACGTCCGCTGACCGGGCAAGCCGAACGCTTCGGCCCGGATCCGCTGAACGTGGCCGAGGCCAAACCTCCGTGTCATCCGGGCTGATTCCTCCCCCCTCCTAGTCGTTGGCCGAGGGCGCCTGAACGTTCTCGACGCTGTCCCGCTGGAGCAGCATCGACCGGCCGATATCGATCAGGTCCAGGTATCGGGCCCGAAAACCGGCAAGCTGGGCCGCCTGGGCGTCGACCTCGGCCGGGTCGCCCACAAAGACCCGCCCGAAGGGTTCAACCCGGCCCCCAACCTGTCGAAGCCGGCTATCGATGATGCCCAGGTCGCACGGCAGCGTGAAGTAGAGGTCGGCGATGAGGCCGTGGATGTCGAGCCGGTGGAACTTCTCCCGCAGCAGGTTCAGCCCCGGCCCGTACTTGGCCGCCGGCAGGATGCCCAGCATGTTTTTGAGGGTGAAGCCGCAGGTCGCCTCATCGACCACCCGGAAACTCGAGACCGAAATCAGGAAATCGCACGAAAGCACCACGTTCGGAACCCAGATGCTCTGGAGGACAAAGGGCTTGGGCAGAAGGTTTTCCACCTCGACGTAGCTGCAGTCGCGAACGTCCACCGCGATTACCCGGGGGAAGTCGTACCCGAGCTGCTTGAAGACTTCGTGGGCCCGCTCCGGCACAGTCGGACCCTCCAGGAAGATGATGTCGGCGTCGGAGTGGCGTCTTATCCCGGAAATAACCGCCGCCAGCGTCTCCCGGCTGCTGGTTGCCGGGTGGGCGGCGACAACTGACGCATCAGGCTTAATAAGGATTCGGCGGGCAAAGGCAACCTTTCGGGGCGGATTGAACTTGAAATCCTGCGCACTGTAGATCATCGTTGACTTCACTCCAAACCTTCGTTGGCTGGCCACTCCAGCAGGATAACCCGGACCGTCTCGCCGGCCCTTACGCCAGGGGAGTCCTCGGGTATGACCGCCAGGCCGTTTGCCAGGGCCATGGACGTCAGAATGCCCGACCCCTGCGGCCCGGTGAGCCGGGCCACATATTTGCCGTCCGGCCCACGCCGGACGATAACCCGGGCGTAAACCCGCCGGCGGTCGCCCGGCATATCTTCGGCGGCGACGGCCTCCACTACCGGCCGGCTGAAATCGGTGCGCCCCATCAGCTTAAGTACCGCCGGCCGGCCGAAGAGCTCATAAGTCACCAGGGCACTTACGGGGTTCCCGGGAAGGCCCAGGTGGGGCACCCGCCGGACGGCGCCGTCCGGCCGGCCTTCGATGAGCTCCCCGAAAGCCAGGGGCTTGCCGGGCTTCATGCGAATGCTCCAGAAGCGGACCTCTCCCAGCTCGGCCAGCACCTCCTTAACCAGGTCGAAGTGCCCGACAGACACCCCGGCCGATGTGATAACCAGGTCGGCGGTCATCGCCATTCGGAGCCGGGTTGCCAGGCCCTCGTAGTCGTCGGGCGCGATGCCGAGAAGCCACGGAATCCCGCCGTCCCGCCGGACCATGGCGCCGATCCCGTAGCTGTTGCAGTCATAGAGCTGGCCGGGGCCCAGGGGCTCCCCCGGTGGTACGAGCTCGTTACCGGTTGCGACCACGGCCACCGTCGGCCGGCGAATAACCCGGACCCGGGCCCGGCCAACCGCGGCCAGAAGGGCAACCTGCGCCGGGCCGAGGACCTGCCCCCGCCTGAGCGCAACGCTTCCGGCCCGGAGGTCCTCCCCGGCGGGCCGGATATTTGCCCCCCGGGGCAACCCTTTGAAGACCAGAACCTCATCCCGCCGGGACCGGCCGTTTCGCATCTCGTCCGTGAGCTCAAAGGGAACGACCGTATCGGCCCCGGGCGGGATTGGGGCCCCGGTAAAAATCCGGGCCGCCTGGCCCGGCCCCACCTCAAACTCCGGGAGCCGACCGGCCGGCACCTCCCCGACGACGGCCAGGCGCCGGGGCGACGTTTCGGATGCGGCCCGGATATCGTCGGCCCGAACGGCGTAGCCGTCCATGGCCGAATTCGGCCAGCGGGGGATATCGAAGCCGGCCACGACGTCCTCGGCCAGAACCTGCCCCTGGGCCTCGAAAATCGGCCTCTCTTCCGGTTCCAGGACCGGCACGTAGGCCAGAACCTTTTCAAGGGCCTCTTCCACACTGAGCATGCCCATCACGGTCCTCCCAAATAGACCCAGCGGATCACCTGCGGCGTCAGGTTTGCCTCGAGGTAGGCCGCGGCCATGAAAAGCGGAACCAGCAGCAGGCCAACCTTACACAGGTTGGCGATGCTGAGAAGGAGGCTCTGGCCGACGGTGTAGCCACCGGGCGGGGCCATGATGGCGAGGCCCAGCCGCAGGCAGAAGGCCCCGGCCAGAACGGCGGCGGGGATTTCCAACACGCCGTGGGGCAGGATAAAGGCCGCCAGAAAGAGCAGCGGGTCTTCGCCCCCGGCCGCCAGCTGGCCGGCAATGAACCCGGTGACCACAAACGGCGCCATCAGCAGAAGGAGGGCGGCGGCGCCGAAGCTGAAAATCGAAAGAATCGCAGTGATGGCAATGGCCCGCAGATTGTGAAGCAGGATCCCCCCGAAACTCAGCTCGACAGGCCCGGCCGGGATGCCTGCCTCCAGTGCCGTCCTGACCCGGAGCCAGTTGATTCCGTGGGGGCTCTGACTTCCGAGCAGATAGCCGAGCATAAGCCCGGCCATGAAGAGCCCGGCCACCACCAGAATTGGCGTTCGGTTGAGCCGAACAAGCTGGGGCAGGTCGTAAACGTAGAGGCGGACCGGAAATGGAAGCCTGTCTACCCCGGCCGGGATGGGGTCGGTCGGGGGCGACTCCACGAAGGCCCAGAAGGTTCGGGCAATCTGTCGGATGCTCAGGCTCCGGTATTCGCGGGCGATAACCTCCTCCCGGTTGAAGACCCGGACACCCGTCCGGACCAGGATGACCGCCACGCCCCCGAGGCCAGCCGCAAGGAGCCAGAGGAGCTGGGTTTGACCGAGCAGGAAGAGAACGGATTTGACCTGGAGCAGGGCGGCCATGGGCAGAATAATGAAGCTGGCCAGGATATTCGCCGTCCGCACGCTCGGGGTGTGGGTCGAGATGACGACCGCCGCCGCGACCATCACTACCGCCTCAACCACGCTGAGAAGGCCAACGAGGACCAGCGTCCCGGCTGGAATGTTACGGCCCGTCGTGAGCTTAACCGCCAGGGTAAAGGTCGTCATGGCGGCGAGGCTTAAGCCCACGGGCGGTAGAAGGACTGCGGCCATCTTGCCGAGAAAAAGCTGAGCGTCGGAAAGGGGAGTCGTGAGCAGGGCTTCGAGGGTGTTCCGGTCCTTCTCACCGGCAAAACTTTCGAGGGCCAGAACCAGGCTGAACGAGATAGGAACGAAGGCCGAGACCATCAGGCCAAAGGGGAGGACCCGGGCCCCAATTTCCGGGCCTTCAAGCCGCTCCAGTACCCGCAGGGCCCAGGCCGCACCGAAGGCGACCAGCAGGGGAAAGATTGCCGTAAGGAGGCCCATCGGCAGGCTGATCCGCCAGTCAGTGAGGGCATCCCGGACCTCACGGCGGGCCAGGACAAGCGGCCCCTGGAGGCTGGTCAACTGGTCCCCTCCCCTCCCAAAATGCGAAGATAGACGTCCTCGAGGCTCGGCGAAACCTCCGCAAGACTCAGAACGCCAACGCCGGCCCCCACCAGCCGCTCGACCAGGCCTGGATTCCGACCGGGGTCATCGACCTGGTAGCGAACATAATTGGGACCCAGGTCGACGACCCGGACCCGGCCGTCGAGGGCCTCCCGGGCGGCATCCGGGGAGCCGGTAAACCTGAGCTCAAAGACGGGCGGGCCGGCAAAGAGCCGCTTCAGCTCCCCAGGCTTGCCATCGGCAACGATCCGGCCGCGGGCGATAACCGCGATGCGGTCGGCGAGAAGCTCGGCCTCGGCCAGGTTGTGGGTACAGATGATAGTTGCCCGGTCGGAGCGGCGCAGGCCGGCAATAAAGTCCCGGACCTGCCGGGCCCCCGCCGGGTCCATGGCCGAGGTCGGTTCGTCGAGAAAAAGGACCTTCGGGTCGTGGATCAGGGCCCGGATGAGGGCGACCTTCTGCCGCATCCCCTTGCTGAGGGTGCCCAGCCGCCGGTCCACGGCCTCGCCGAGGCCGAAGTAGTCGATAAGCTCGGATACCCGGCGCCTGAGGACCGGGCCCGGCACCCGGTGGAGCTGGCCGAAAAATTCCAGGTACGACCGGGCTGACATCCGGTCGTAAAGGCCAGGAAACTCGGTCAGGACGCCCACGAGCGACCGGACCGCGGGCCCGTCGGTCAAGACATCGTAGCCGCAAACGGTTGCCCGGCCTGACGTGGGCCTGAGGACCGCCGCCAGAATGCGAATGGTCGTCGTCTTTCCGGCCCCGTTAGGGCCCAGCAGCGCAAGGATCTCACCAGGACTAACCTTCAGGGAAATCCCCTGCAGGGCCCAGAAATCGCTAAAGCACTTGGTAAGGGCGAACGCCTCGACCACTTGCGCCGCCGTACCGGCTCCCTCTACACTAAAACGTGACTTCCCGGGGGCTATGCCGTATTTCGTATTTATTCTAACATGCCTCCAGGCAGCTTGAAAAGACGTGCCGCCAGCCTGCCAGCTTTCCGGTGTCCCGGGTGC
>JAUQQI010000164.1:0-415 GCA_030549955.1 Chloroflexota bacterium | reverse complement strand
ACGGGAACCTGGGCTGTCCCCGCTGCGGCCGGCGATTTCCGGTTGACGGCGGCATTCCCCTACTGGTTGAGGGCCCAATAGACCTCCCCCAGGCCCGGCACTACGACGCGATCGCCGACCGCTACGACACGACCCTTCCCGAGCCGGCCGTCGGCCATTACCTTCGGAAGCGGGTGAATCTGGTCCGGAGCCTTCTCCCTTGCGGCAGGGTCCTCGACGTCGGCTGCGGAACGGGGCGGCTGGCCCGGGCACTGGCCGACGCCGGCTATGAGGTCTGGGGGGTAGACCTTTCGGTGGGCATGTTGCGGCACTTCCTTCGGCGGGGGGCCGGCCGGGCGGTGGCCGCCGACGCCACGAACCTCCCCTGGGTTGACGGCACCTTCGACCTGACCATCTGTGACGCCCTCCTTCACCA
>JAUQQI010000080.1 GCA_030549955.1 Chloroflexota bacterium | reverse complement strand
GCCCGGCGAGCTGAAGGCCGAGGACCGTAACCACCGGCAGCGTCGCGTTTTTGAGGGCGTGACGGAAGATAACGACCCGTTCAGTCAGCCCCTTCGCCCGGGCCGTCCGGATGTAATCCTGGTTGATGACCTCCAGCATGGCCGACCTGGTAAGCCGGGCCAGGACCGCCATGAGGCCAATGGCCAGGGTGAAGGCCGGCAGGAAGACGTGCCTTAGCCCGTCAAGGGTCCACAGGGGTCCCCCCCGACCCGAGATGGGGAAAAGGCCGAGGCTGAAGGCCAGCAGCCACATCAGGATCAGACCCCGGGCGAAGACCGGCATCGAAATTCCCAGCAACGCGACGAACATGGCCGAGGCGTCGACCCAGCTTGCCCGCCGGGCCGCCGAAATTACACCGACCGGGATGGCTATGGCTGGAGCCATGACCACCGCCGCGACGGCCAGCTCGACCGTGTTCGGTAGGGCGGCCATAACCTCGTCAAATACCGGCTTGCGAGTCCGGACCGACCGGCCCAGGTCGCCCCGAAGGGCGCCGGAAAGGTAATTCCAGTACTGGACGTAGACCGGCCGGTCGAGGCCCAGCTCCTGCTCGATCTGGGCCACGACCTCCGGCGGGGCATCCGGGCCGGCGATGATCTGGGCCGGGTTGCCCGGGGCCAGATGGAGCATGAGGAAAGTGAAAAACGACACCCCCAGAATGACCACCGGCATGACAAGGATCCGTCTCAGGATGTAGCGGCGCATCCGGCCCAATACCCCCGGCCCTAGCCGGTCCTCACATACAGGTCAAGGAACTTATAAAGCCAGGCCGAGGGATGGACCCTGACCCCGCCCGTTCGGCGACTTGTCCCCAGGACGCCAAGGTCGTGGGTGAGGGGAACCCACAGGGCGTTTTCGTGGACAATTCGCTGAAGCTCCTCGTAAATCTGGAGGCGCTGGCCCTCGTCCAGCGTCGACCGGGATCTTTCGAGAAGCTCATCCGTTCTCGGGTCAGCCCAAGCGAAACGGTTGGGAGCCGGCCGTTGCCGGCTGTGGAAGTAGAAATAAAGGACATCGGCGTTATTGTAAAAGACGCTTATGGCAAAGGTCTGGTGCTCCCCAGCCCTGAGGGCGGCAAAGAAGGCCGCACTCTCCATGGGCCGGATCTCGAGCTCCACCCCCACACGACGCCACTGCTCCTGGATCACCTGGGCCTGCAGCTTGGCCGCCTGGGTATCCGTTACAATGTGGTTCAGCCGGAGGCGCTGGCCGTCCTTCTGCCGGATCCCGTCCGGCCCCGGCTTCCAACCGGCATCGTCAAGGAGCTGGGCAGCCCGCTGCGGGTCGAACTTATACGCGGCCTGCTCGATCCCTTTCCAGTACCCCCAAGTCTTAGGGTGCAACACACCGAGGGCCGGGGTCGCCAGGCCGTACCGCACCGACGAGATTATCTCGTCCTTGTTGGTAGCGTGATTGAGGGCCCGCCGCACCCGGACATCGGCCAGAACCGGGTCCGAGGTCTTCAGACCTATGTAGGCCGTCTGAAGCTGCTCGTACTTAACGACGGAAACGGTCGTTGACTTTTCGAGCCTGGAAACCTCAACACCGGGCACATCGCTTAAGATGTCAATGTTGCCCGCCTCAAACTCGGCCACCCGCGTGCCTTCTTCGGGAATGATCCGGAACTCGACCCGGTCAACGTATGCCGGGCCTTGGTTCGAAAAGATTTTGGGCCCCCAGCTGTATTCCGGGTTGCGCTCCAGAACCAGCCGCTGGTTACGGGTCCACTCAACGAACTTAAACGGACCGGTTCCCTCGGCCCCACTGACGCCGTAGTTCTGTCCGAGACGCTCCACCGCCTCCCGGTTGAGAATCGATGCCCACCCACTTGTAAGGTTGTCAAGAAGCAGGACGAACGGCTGGGAGAGGCGGAGTACCACGGTGTAATCATCGGGGGTTTCCACCGAGGTGACCTGGTCGATGTTATACGCCGTCGGTGACCTGGGGGTCGTCTTCCAGCGTTCCAGGCTGTATTTTACGTCGGCGGCGGTCAACGGTTTGCCCGAATGGAATCGTACATCCCGGCGGAGGTGGAACCGGTAGACCAGGCCGTCCGGGCTGACTTCCCAAGATTCGGCCAGGCCCGGCTTGATGGTGCCGTCGTAATCAAGCACAACAAGGGTGTCGTGAATCATCTGAAGCGTCCGGGACGCCCAGAGGTGGGTGGTGACGTGGGGGTCGAGACTTTCGGGGTCGGCGGTGAGCTGGACGGTCAGGATGCCTCCCCGCCGGGGAGTCTCGGCCTCCGAGGTGACCGCCTGTTGGGGCACCCCCGGCGCGCAGCTCTCCACAATGGGCAGCGCCGCGGCTACCGCCCCAAGACCGAGCACCCGAAGGAATTCCCTCCGGTTTATGGGGGTGATCGGTAACCGGAAGCTGGCAGGTCGCCATCGGTCAGCGGCCATCGAATGCCCTCCTGATCCTCGTGATGGATAGGGCCAACCGCCCCCCTATTATACTCCCCCGGCTAGGGCCGGGCACTCAGGCGGCACCTTGCGGGTGGAGAACTGGTCGGACGGTGTTGAAAAAGCTGGGGATAATGGACTGCGGTCGGGGCAGGACCCCAACGTAAGATGAGCATCGAGGGAGGAGGAGCGAAGCCGAGTTAGCCTCCACCCAAATCCAGCGAAAGGGGGGATAAAGACCGACCGCTCGGAGCCACCTGGGTGGCTGACCGGAAGCGAATTCTGCGAAAGGAGGTGAGGGTCTCAGCTCGCGCCGGCGGACTCTAGAGGGGGGACTAGAGCCCGCCGGTTTTTGCTTCAGGTCACGGCACCCTCGTCCGGAAATTTGCGATAATTATTAAAAGGACGCTTTCATAAACCAGCACCAGCCAGGCGGAGACGAAATGAGTGAACTCGTATGCCCGAAATGCGGCCGGTCCGGCCTCAAGAGCATCGGCGGCGGCTTCTACCTCTGCTCGGCGGCCAATGCCGGCTGCGGTAGCATCTGGCATGAACGCCACCTGATGCAGCCCCAGACCCAGCCTTCGGGCAACCTGAACCGCAGCTGAGCACCCGGGCTGTCCGAACGCCGGCTCGCCCGCCGGTTTGACCCCTGGTACCCACCGGCCATATACTGGGAGTGGTGAACCGCGATGACGAGCCGGAGAATCTACCTCGACCATGCCGCGACTACTCCCGTTGACCCCAGGGTCCTGGAGGCGATGCTTCCGTATTTCACCGAAAAGTTCGGGAACCCATCGGGGGTTCATGCCCTCGCCCAGGAAGCCCAGCGAGCCCTTGAGGATGCCCGGGCGCGGGTCGCGGCCGTGCTGGGTTGCCGGCCGTCGGAGGTCACCTTTACGAGCGGCGGAAGCGAGTCCGACAACGCCGCGATCCGGGGCGTCGCCCGGGCCTGCCGGGCCTGCGGCAATCATATCATCACGTCGGCAGTGGAGCATCATGCCGTTCTCCACGCCTGCCAGGAACTGGAGCGGGAGGGCTTCCAGGTAACCTACGTCCCGGTCGACGGCTACGGCCGGGTCGACCCCGACGACGTCGCCCGGGCTGTTACCGACCGTACAATTCTGGTTTCGGTAATGTACGCGAACAACGAGGTCGGCACCGTGGAGCCGGTGGCCGAGATTGCTCGCCTGGTCAAACAGGTGAACCCGGCCGTTGTGGTCCACACGGATGCTGTTCAGGCCGCCGGCCTCCTGGACCTCGATGTCGGGCGGCTCGGGGTCGACCTGCTCTCGCTTTCAGCCCACAAGTTCTTCGGGCCAAAGGGTGTCGGCCTGCTTTATATCCGGCGCGGCACCCCCTTCAGCCCCCTCATTGTGGGCGGTAACCAGGAACGCAACCGCCGGGCCGGAACCGAAAATGTGCCGGGGATTGTCGGGCTGGCGGTTGCCCTTGAGCTTGCCGAATCGGGCCGGGCGGCCCACGTCCAGCACTGCCGGCGGCTCCGGGACCGGCTGATTGCCGGGGTGTTGCAGCGGGTTCCCGGCAGCAGGCTGAACGGCCACCCGACCGAGCGGCTCGCCAACAACGCCCATTTTTCGTTTGAAGGCGTGGATTCAGAATCGTTGCTGGCCGGCCTCGACCTGGCCGGAATCTGCGCCTCCAGCGGGAGCGCCTGCACAACCGGGTCGGCCGAGCCGTCCCATGTGCTCGTAGCGATGGGGGCTGGACCGGCCTGGACCCGGGGCACCCTGCGCCTGACGCTCGGACCGGGGAATTCCGACGCCGACATCGACTACGTCCTCGAAATTTTGCCGGACCTGGTCGGGCGGCTCCGGACCGCCGGTGCACTTGCGGCCGGAAGTATGCTAAAATAATGGCAAACGCCGAGCGCGAGGGAGGGGTTCTGAAGTGATTACCCTGACGGCTGAAGCGATCAACAAGGTTAAGAGCCTGATGGCGAAGGAGGCGAAGACCGATTACGCCCTCCGGGTATTCATTACCGGCGGCGGGTGTGCCGGGTTCTCCTACGGGATGGTTTTCGACGACACCATCGAAGAGGACGATTACGTCGTTGAGGCCGACGGGCTCAGGGTCGTCATCGACCCGCTCAGCGCCCAGTACCTCCGGGGGGCCGAGATTGATTACATCGACGGCCTCATGGGCGCCGGTTTCACCATCAACAACCCGAATGCCGTCTCGACCTGCGCCTGCGGCCACTCCTTCTCCACCGAGCAGGGTAAGGTTCACTCCGGCCGCTGCCGCTAACCTGGAACCGTCATCGCCGCGGAATAAAGGCGTACCGGGGCCCCGGTACGCCTTTTGACCTGCTGTCCGGTGAAGCCTCGCTTCTGCAGCCAGTGTGGCAACCCATTAGAAGACCGCCTCGTTGAGGGGAAGCCCCGCCCGGTCTGCCCGGCCTGCGGCCACGTCCACTACCTTAACCCGGTTCCGGTCGCAGCCTGCATTGTCGAATTAAACGGCCAGGTCGTCCTCGTTCGCCGCCGCTACGAGCCCGGGCGGGGCGGCTGGGCATTCCCCGCCGGCTACGTCGATGCCGACGAAACGGTCGAGGGGGCCGCCCGCCGGGAGGTTCAGGAAGAGACGGGCCTTCAGGTCGAGCTTGGGCCGGTCGTCGATGTCTGCTCCTTCTTTGACAGCAACCGGAGCGGGATTGTAATCTTTTTCAAGGCCCGGGCCCGGGGTGGCGAATTGAGCCCCGGCGATGACGCCGAGGCTGTCCGGCTTGTCCCGCCCGAGGAGCTCTCCCCGGACATTCTGGTTTTCGAAACCCACCGGCGGGCCTGGGAAAGCTGGCTACGTCAGAAGGGCCCGCGTGAAAGCTGAAATCATTGCGGTCGGTACCGAGCTTCTGCTCGGCCAGATCGTTGACACGAACTCGGCCTACCTGGCCAGGGAACTGGCCGAGCTGGGGATTGACCTCTACTGGGTAACCCACGTTGGCGACAACCTTGACCGCCTTTCCGAGGCAATCTCCCGGGGCCTGAGCCGCTCTGACCTGGTCATTCTGAGCGGTGGCCTCGGGCCGACCGAGGATGACCTCACCCGGGACGCGATCGCCCGGGTCCTCGGCGAGGAGCTGTATATTGACCCGGAACTTGAAGAGCGCCAGCGGGCGTTCTGGGCGGCCCGGGGCCTTGAGATGCCACCCCGCAACCTGACCCAGGCGATGCTGATACCCTCGGCCCGGCCGTTGCCGAACCCGGTCGGCACCGCCCCGGGCTGGTGGGTTGAAAAGGACGGCAAATTCGTCGTCGCGATGCCAGGCGTGCCCCGGGAACTCACCCGGATGTGGGAGCACGAGGTCAAGCCCCGCCTCCGGGCGGTAGCCGGCGCGGGCATAATCCTTTCCCGGACGTTGAAGGTTATCGGCCGGGGCGAATCGGCCGTCGAGGAGGCAATCCGGCCGCTGGTTGGCTCAAGGAATCCGACAGTAGCAACCTATGCCAAGCCCGACGGCATCCATGTCCGGATAACGGCCAAGGCCGGAAGCCCCGAGGCCGCCCGGTCCCTTATCGAGCCCGTTGAGGCCCAGGTTCGGGCGATCCTTGGGCCCGATATTTACGGGGCGGACGACGAGACCCTCGTAGGGGTTATCCTGCGTCGGCTTCGGGAACTGGGCTGGCGGCTCGGCCTCATCGAGGTGCTGACCGGGGGCCTGCTGGCAGCCGCCCTTTCCGAGCCGGCCGACGCCGAAGGGGCCTTCGCCGGCGGCCTCGTGCTGGCAGGCCCGTCGGAGCTGGTCCGCCTCGGGTTTGACCCGGAAACCTACCGGGGGGCCGGACCGGGAAATCTGGCCCTCAAGCTTGCAGCCCTGGCCCGTCAAGAATTCGGGGCTGAGGTTGGCCTCGCCACCGTCGGGGATGAAACGGTGGGCGACTGGGGCGAACCGCCCGGGGCGGCCTTCGTCGGCCTTGACGTGCCGGGTGAGGCCGTTTACCAGCGGCTGGTTGTGCCGATGAGCCGACCCGAAGTCCGTCGTCGGGCCGTCCTGACCGCCTTCCACCTCCTCTGGCGAAGCCTCCGTGAGCGCCTCCAGGCCGGTTAAGGTCCTGGTTGCCCCCCAGGGTTTCAAGGGCTCGCTGACGCCCCTCGACGCCGCCCGGGCCATCGCGGACGGCATCCGGGCCGCCTGGCCCAATGCCAGGGTTGACCTCGTCCCCGTCGCCGACGGGGGCGACGGCACCGTCGACGCCCTCGTCCTGGCAACCGGGGGCCGCAAAATCCGGGCGGCGACGGTCGACCCCCTCGGGCGGCCGGTCGCGGCTGAATTCGGCGTCCTTGGCGACGGTCAGACGGCGGTGGTCGAGATGGCGCAGGCCTCAGGGCTGGCTCGGCTCAAGCCTGAGGAGCGGAATCCGCTCATAACGACGACTTACGGGACTGGCCTGCTCATTCGGGCCGTCCTTGACGCCGGGTTCCGCCGGATTATTGTGGGGATTGGGGGCAGCGCGACCAACGACGGCGGGGCCGGCATGCTTCAAGCCCTCGGAATGCGCCTCCTGGACCAGCATGGCCAGCCGATTCCATCGGGCGGGCAGGGACTCCTTGCCCTGGACCGCATTGACCCCTCAGGCCTCGACCTGAGACTCGCCGAAACCGAGATAATCGTCGCCTCGGACGTGACCAATCCCCTCTGTGGGCCGGAAGGGGCCGCCGCCGTTTACGGACCCCAAAAGGGGGCGACCCCGGAAATGGTCCGCCTCCTCGATGAGGCCCTGGCCCACTACGCCGAAGTGGTTCGCCGGGACCTCGGCCGGGATGTCGCTAACGTGCCCGGGGCTGGGGCTGCCGGGGGGCTCGGGGCCGGCCTTTTGCTGTTGCCCAACGTGCGGGTACGGCCGGGGGCTGAGGTTGTGTTCGAAGCCGTTGGGCTTGATGACCGCCTGGAGGACTGCGACCTCGCTTTCACCGGCGAAGGGGCTGTCGACCGGTCGACAGCCTTCGGTAAGACCCCGGCCCGACTCGCCCAGCGGGCCGGGGTCCGCGGCCGCCCGGTCGTCCTTCTGGCCGGGCGGCTCGGACACGGTTACGAAGAGGTCTACCGGCTTGGCATCGGGGCGGTGGTGCCCATCGTACCCGGACCCCTCACGGAAGCCGAGGCGATGGCCCGGGCCTTCGACCTCCTGAGCGCGGCCGCCGGGCGGGCCTGCCGGCTCATTGACCTGGGCCGACTGCTGGCCGGCAGCCAGCCAGCTTAAGTCTGAACCTGGTATAATGGACCGGATAAGGACCGGCGATGGTGGGCCTGACCCTTGCCGCGCTCGACCGCCTTCGCAGCCTCCAGGCCGCGGGCCAGCTACGGCAGCGGTTCTACGAAGCCTATCCCGGCCTGATGGCGTGGCTTTTCCTGACCGCCCCGGTCTGGCTGTCCCTTATACACCCGGGCGTGGGCCTCACCGTCGTCGCCTGCGGATTTGTCATCTTCGTGGCGAAAGTTTTCTACTACGGCGTCAGCGCCCTCATTAACCGGCCCTGGGTCCTCCGGTCAAGCCGCGAGGATTGGCTTGGCCGCCTTGAGGCCCATCCCGGATGGCGCCGGCTCAGAATCATCTTCCTGGTCCGGGCCTACCGGGAGTCGAACTACGAGATGCTGCGGGCAAGCGTCCAATCAATTTATGACTCGAACTGGCCGAAGGACCCGGAGGGCCGCCTCGTCAACGTTGAGGTCGTCTACTGTACCGAGGAGAACGACCCGGTGACCCGGCCCCTTGTGGCCAGGCTCCGGGCCGAGTTTGCCGGGCGGCTTCCGGTCAGGGAGGTCGCCCACCCCGACGAGCCGGACGTTCTGCCCGGCCCGAGTTCGGCGATGCACTGGGTCGGGCATGTTCTGTACCGGGAGGCCCTCGCCCGGGGCGAGGACCCCTGGCAGGTGCTTGTCGTCGACCTGGATTCGGATACGCGGTTCCACCCAAACTTTCTGCCAGCCCTGGTCGTAACCTTCCTGGAGGACCCCGAACGGCGGTTCCACCTCTACCAGCCGGTGGTGCTCTTCACCCTTGATTACTGGCGGGCACCCCTCCATAGCCGGCTGGCGGCCCTGGCCACGTCGGCCCACACGGTCGGGTGGATCCGCCGGCCCGAAATCGCCTTTACCGGGGCCGCCGGAACCCTGGGCCTGTACGCGACCGTCGACTTCTGGCCGACCAACTCCCACAGCCAGGACAGCGGCGTTGAATTCCGGCTCCGGGCCCGCTACGGGCCCCGGTTCCGGGTCGTGGGTATTCCGGTTCCGGTCTGGGTCTACCCGGTGATGGCCATTGGCGACCACTCGACCCTCCGGGCGCGAGTCCGGACCTACATCCGGTCGTTCCAGAGCCTTTTCAAGCAGAGCGCCCGCTGGCGGGAAGGCCCCCTCGACGAGTTCGTTGAGGCCGCCCGCCTTGGCCACATCCCCCTGCTGCTTCGAAAACTCTGGTCGGGGCTGGAGCGAGACCTCCTCACCCTCATACCGGGGGTCGGATTCTCCGCCGCCAAGCTCGTCGATTCCCTCCTTTACCCCTACTACCGCGTTGAGACGATGAACTGGCTGGTTGGGCTGGCCCTGACCGCCGTCACGGTCCTCGGCCTTATCGTTTACTGGTCCCTTCTGGCGGTGCCGGAATGGGTTGGACCGGGAAGGCCCGGCTGGCGCGGCCTGCGGGACATGGTCCTGTTCTGGTTGGTTTTTCCCGTTTACATCCCGATTTTGACCGGGGTTGCCGGTTTACGGACCTCGACCGCTTACCTGCTCGGAAACCGGCCCCGGGGGCACTACATTCCGACGCCGAAATAACCGTCAGAGCCAGCCGGCCGACCGGTACCACTCGTAGGTTTTCCTGAGCCCTTCCTCAAAGGATACCTCGGCCCGGAAGCCCAGCTCAGCTTCGGCCCGGCGGCAGTCGCAGACCCAGTCCCCGGCGGTCATCTCAACCGCTTTGTCGTAGCTGAAAACCATTGGCCGGCCCCTTGCTCGGGCAGCCCGGTCGGCCAGCCTCCCGGCCAGCCGAAAGGCCCAGCCCGGCGCGGGGAGAAGCCACCCCGGCCGGCCCATCACCCTGCCGATGCCTTCGGCCAGGGTCCGGAAGGAGACGGGGGTGGGATGGGCGACGTGGTAAACGGTGCCCGGCCGCCCCGCTTCGGCGGCGAGCAGGATGGCGCGAACGAGGTCTGAAACGTAAAGGATACTGAAGTGCCGTTCAACGCAGAGGACCGGCCGGAGCCCGAGTTTAACGACCCGAAAATAGAGGAGGCCTTCCCCGTCCCGGGGTCCGTAAACGATCGGTGGCCGGAGAATCACCCAGTCAACGGGGCAGGCCGTCATCACCTGCTCCTCGGCGAGTCGCTTGCTCTTCCCGTAGATGCTCACCGGAGCGGGCGGGTCCTCCTCAGTCCGGGGAATGCCGGGCCGGGACGGTCCGGCCGCCGCCAGGCTCGAGACAAAGACGAGCTTGCGGCAGGAACTGCCAGACCGGACGAGCGCCCGAAGCAGGTTGGCCGTGCCGGTAACATTGGCGTGGAAAAACTCCCCGGGCCGTAAAGCCCGGGTTAGCCCGGCAAGGTGGAAGACGATTTCGGCCCCGGCAAAGAGGCCGTCGAGGGTTTCGGGAAAGGTGAGGTCAGCCTCGACGAGTTCAACCGGCAGGGCCCCAAGCCAGCGGGCCCGGGCCAGGCTTCGCACCGGACACCGGACGTGCCAGCCGGCCCGGGCGAGGGTCTCGGCAAGATGACTGCCGATAAAGCCGGTCGCGCCGGTGACGACGCATACCCGTGACCCGGCCACGATTCAGTCCCGGATAAGCCCCGTTTCCCGGGCGGTTTCGGCCACCACGGCCAGCATGCGCTCAAGGTGCTCGTCGGTGTGGGTTGCCATACAGCTGGTGCGGATGAGCTCACTGCCGGGGGCCACGGCCGGGGCGACGGCCGCATTGACGTAGACCCCCCGGTCGAAAAGGCCCTTCCAGAACCGGCCGAGCTTGAACTCGTCCCCAACAATGATGGGGACGATGGGGCTCTGACTCCGGCCGGTGTTAAGGCCGAGGCGCTCGAACCCCTCCTTGAGGACCCGGGCGTTGTGCCAGAGCCTCCGCAGACGCTCCGGCTCCCGCTGGATCACCCGGAGGGCGGCATACGCCGCCGCGGCCGAGGCCGGCGGAATACTCGCGCTGAAGAGGAACGACCGGGCCGTGTGCTTTATGTACCAGATGACATCGGCCGGCCCGGCAACAAAGCCGCCTGTGGACGCGAAGGACTTCGAAAAAGTCCCCATTATTATGTCGACTTCTTCTAGGAGGCCGAAGTGCTCGGCGGTGCCGCGACCGGTGGGTCCGAGGACGCCGAGGCCGTGGGCGTCGTCAAGGAAGAGGCGGGCCCCGTAGCGCCTCTTAAGCTCGACGATCCGGGGCAGGTCGGCCAGGTCCCCTTCCATGCTGAAGACCCCATCGACCACAATGAGAACCCCGTGGTCCCGGGAATACTGGTCGAGAAGCCGCTCAAGGTCCTCCATATCGTTGTGCTTAAACCGGACCGTCTGCCCGAAGGAGAGGCGGGTCGCGTCAACGATGGAGGCGTGGTCAGCCCGGTCGATAATCGCGACATCCCGCCGCCCGACCAGGGCCGAAATCGCCCCGAGGTTCGTCTGGAAACCGGTGGTGAAAACCAGGGCCGCTTCTTTCCCGAGCCAGCGAGCCAGCTCGTGTTCAAACTCTTCGTGGAGGTCGAGGGTGCCGTTCAGGAGCCGGGACCCGGTGCAGCTTGTCCCGTACTTTTCGATGGCCTTAATCGCGGCCTCAATTACCTCGGGGTGCTGGGTCAGCCCGAGGTAGTTATTCGAGCCGAACATGAGCATCTTCCGGCCGTTGATAACGACCTCGGGGCCGGCCTGGGACTGAAGGGGAATGAAATAAGGGTACATCTGCTCGGCCTGAGCGAGCTGAATTACGGAGGCCCGGCCAAATTGCTGGCACTTTTCAAAGACGTCCATGGAAACCTCCTCTTTGTCGCCGTCTCCTCGGAACTTCGCCGTGTAAATACTACCCGATCTGGCACCGTCTTACCGGCCGGGGCCCGGCCCCCTGCCCGGTCACGGCAGGTGGGTCCGCTTGACCGCGGCGGGGCCGCCCAGTTAATATTGTCTACCGGGTGAGCGCCCCATGGGTATGAGCGAGCGCTACCGGAAAGTACTTCGCAAGCACCGCAAGAAGCGAAAGAAACTGGAGGAGCGCCGGCGGCTCATGCGGCTCGGCCTGTGGCCGCCCGCCGGCCAGGAAACCATTAGGACCCCGGGCGTCCCCCAGATTCCCCGGCCCTCCGGTTAAGCCCGGCTGACTGGCCGGGACAGGCTATAATCAATCTGGTCCAGATATGGTGGATTCCCACGTTGGGCCCCGTTTTGCTGTTGCCACCCTCGGGTGCCGGTTGAATCAGGCTGAATCGGAGGAGCTTGAGCGCAGGCTCGCCGCGGCCGGCCTGGTGCCGGTGGAACCGGAGGATGCTGCCGACATCTACGTTGTCAACACCTGTACCGTAACCCACATCGCCGACCGGAAGGCCCGGCACCTCATCCGCCACCTGAAGCGTTCTAATCCGGCGGCGGTTGTCGTTGCGACCGGGTGTTATGCGCAGGTGGCCCCCGGCGAGCTTTCGTCAATGCCCGAAGTGGACCTGGTGGTGCCGAACCGGGAAAAGGAGCTCCTGCCGGAAATTATCCGCCGGGCCTGGGAGGAGCGCTTCGGGCCGATGCCGGGTCAGCCCCAGGACCTGGCCGCCGGGGCTTACACCTGGGTTGAGCGGCCGGGGCGGGCGCGCGCCCTCTTGAAGATTCAGGACGGGTGCAACTACGTCTGCGCCTTCTGCATCGTCCCCCGGGCCCGGGGCCGGCACCGGTCGGTTCCGCTCCGGGAACTGGTGGAAAGGGCCCGGGCCCTCGCCGCCGAAGGCTTCGACGAGGTTGTGCTCACTGGCGTCTGCATTGGGGCTTACGGGCTGGAGTGGGACGGGCGGCCGCACCTTTACGAGCTGGTCCGGGCCCTCCTTCAGGAAACGCCGGTTCGACGCATCCGGTTCTCCTCCATCGACCCGGCCGATTTTGACCTGCGCCTGCTGGACCTGTATCCCAGTAGCCGGCTCTGCCGGCACTTCCACCTCCCCCTCCAGAGCGGGAGCGACGCGGTTCTGCGGCGGATGCGGCGGCGCTATACGGTTGCCCGGTATCAGGAGCTTGTTCGGGCAATCCGGTCCCGGGTTCCGGGGGCCTTTATCGCCGCCGACGTTATAGTCGGTTTCCCCGGCGAATCGGAAGCGGACTTCGAAGCCACCGTCGACGTCTGCCGGGAACTCGGCTTTGCCGGCCTCCACGTTTTCCGTTACTCGCCCCGGCCCGGCACCCTGGCGGCCCGGTTTGCCGACCAGGTGCCGGAACCGGTAAAAAAGGTCCGGAGTGAGCGGCTTATAGCCCTGGCCGAGGAGTGGGCTGCGGCCTTCCGGCAGTCGCAGCTGGGGGTGACCCTTGAGGTCGTGGTCGAGGGGCCTGCCGGGTCCGGCCCGGGCGGCCCCTGGTGGGAGGGCCTGAGCGATAATTACCTCAGGGTCCGGTTTCCGGCACCGGAGGCAGCCGTTGGCCGGGTCCGACGGGTCCGGGTCACCGGGTCCGACGGCGAGCTCCTGGTGGCCGAGCCTGTCTGAAGGAGGTCTTGGTGAACATTTTTAACCGGGTGGTCGTGGTCCTCCTGCTGCTGGTATTCATAAGCTGCACCCTCCTCGCGATCCTGGCAGCGATGGTTGCGCACGTTCAGGCGGCAACAGCCCTCGCCGACTTCTCCCGGAACTGGCTCGCCCAGCTATTCCAGAATCTCACCGACGCGACCTTCGAGGAGCGACTGGTTTTCTTCCTGTTCGGGGCGTTTCTAGCCTTCATCGCGTTCATACTGCTGGTCTTCGAACTGCTGCCGGGCCGGCCGGCCGGGGTGAAACTCGCGGGGGTTCCCGGTGAGGCGGTTCTGACCGTCGAAGCGATAACCCAGCGGCTCAAATTCGAGCTCGAGAGCATTGCGGGCATCCGGGATGCCCGGCCAAAGGTCCGGCCCCGGGGCCGTCAGGTTGACGTCGACATCGAGCTCCGTCTCGACTCCAGCGTCGACGTCGGACCCAAGACCCAGGAGGCGGTCGATGTTACCCGGCGGGTGCTGACTGAACGGCTCGGCGTGGCCCCCCGGCAGATCCGGGCCTTCGTCCGGTCGGTGGAGCGGCCCCGGCCGGGCGCGGCGGTTCCCCCGGCCGCCCAGGCTCCGGCCCCGCAGGAAGTCCCGACCCCGCCCCCTTCTCCGCCGCCCGACAATCCGCCGTAACCCTCGGCGCCGTTGGACCCGGAAGCCCTGGTCGAGGCCCTGCTCTTCGCCGCCGGCCGGCCCGTTCCCCTGAGCCGGCTCGCCCGGGTCACCGGCCTCCCGGCCGAAGACCTCGAGGCCGCCCTTGACCGGCTTGGGCTGAGTCTGCAGGGTCGGGGTATCCGTCTTCAGCGCTTCCGGGACACCGTTGGCCTGGTGACGGCCCCGGAAGCGGCGCCGGCGGTCCGCGCCCTCTTCGACCTGGAGCCCCCGGCCAAACTTTCCCGGCCCTTACTGGAGACCCTTGCAGTCGTGGCCCTCCTCCAGCCGGTAACAAGGGCTGAGGTCGACCGGATTCGTGGGGTCTCGTCCGAGCGGGCCCTTGGGTTGCTGGCGGCCAGGGGCCTCATCGAGGTGGTCGACCGGGCCCCCGGTCCCGGCCGGCCCGTCCGCTACGGCGTGAGCCGGCACTTTCTCGAGGTCTTCGGCCTTGAGGCGCCGGACGCGGTCGCCACCCGCCTCGACCCGGACGGGACCATCAGACGCCGGCTCCGGGGGCTTAAGGAATCCGCCTAGGTGGCAACCCCTTCAGTCGCCGGGATACTTTCCGGCAAGGAGGGCGGCCACGGCCTCAAGGAAGGTCTGGTCCTCCGGACCGAACGGGTCGAGCAGGTTGCTGTCAATGTCAATTTCGCCGAGGACCCGCCCGTCCCGCTTGATGGGAACCACGATTTCCGACCGGGTGTAGGGGAAGCACGCCAGGTAGCGGGGGTCTTTGCTCACATCGGGCACAACCACCGTATCTCCGGTCTCAGCCGCCAGCCCGCAGATCCCCACCCCAATCGGGATCCGGACATGCTCAGTCGGTTCCGGGCCGTCCCAGGCGACCAGAACAAGCTGGTGACGGATGACCCAGTAGATTCCGACCCAGTTGTATTTCCCGAAGGCGTCCCTCAACCGCCGGACGGTTTCGGCCAGGGCGGTCGCCCAGTCCCGGGCCCCGGCGATGGCCCCCTCGAGCTCGGCGAGCCTCGCCCGGTATTCGGGGGGGATGGTTTCGGGCCCGGCTTCGCTCACCGGGCCGCCTCCCTCACGGGTTCGGGGGTTCCGGCCAGCAGGGTCGAAACCTCCCGCAGGTCGGGGAGGTCCCGGAGATTGCGGATGAGCTCGACCAGGCGGTCAATGGACCGGGAAACGAGCACCCGGCCCGCGCAATCCCTGAACTTGCCGACCAGCTCGGCCCAGCTGACAGGATTCTTCGGGTCGCCCTTCGGCTCCTCGACCCGCCTGGCGAGAACCCGGCCGTCCTTTAGATAAACCTTGACCAGGGGCACGTCGGTGCCGCTCCGAAGGTCGTCCTGAAGTCCGCTGCCCACGGGGAGGAAGTCGTACCAGACCCGCCGAACCTTCGCCATCAGGGACCGGACTTCCGGCCGGCTAACCATCGGGTCGGTGAAAGTCGTGAGGTTAATCTTGCGGTCGAGGATCGCCGCCGCCAGGCAGTACTCTATGCTGAACTTGCCTTCGAGGCCGGTTTTCGGCGACGTGTGGATGAGGGGGGTTCCGACCGGTGAGACGAGGGCCTCCACGGCTTCAACCTCCTGGGGGCCGAAGGGCGTTTCGGCCAGCAGGAGGAAGATGGCATCCAGTGCCCGGTGGGTCTCGGCACAGCACGGGTAAATTTTGACCGCGATGCCCGGGTCAAGGACCTGCCAGCGCTGGCCGAGTCCATCAACGAGGGCATCCGGGTTGACCGAGCCCCCGGCGGAATAAACCGAAAGAAAGCCGAGGGACCCGTCAAAAATCGCGTCATCGGCCGTGAAACCAAGGCCGGCCAGGGTTGCGGCCTCGTAACCCACCCGGGCGGCGAGGCCGGCATGGAGGGGCTTTGTCATGGTCCCGAAGTTTTTCTTGAGACCGGACGCCATCGAGGCCGCGATGCCAAGGGCCCGGCAGGTTTCTTCCGGCCCGAGGCCAAGGAGGCGGGCACAACCGGCGGCCGCCGCGAGGGCCCCGAGGGTTGACGTGTTGTGCCACCCAGCCACGTAGTGTGGGGCCCCGACGGCCTCGCCCAGGCGCCCAGCGACCTCGTCGGCAAGAACGTACGCCGCCAGCAGGTCCCGGCCGGATCGGCCGGCGGCTTCGGCGGCGGCAAAGAGGGCCGGGACAACCGGGGCGCTTGGATGGCCCCGCAAGCTGTGCTGAACGTCGTCGTAGTCGAGGGCGTGGGCCGCAGCCCCGTTAACCAGGGCGGCGTAGGCCGGGTTCGTCCGGCGGTTTTGACCCCAGAGAACGGTTCCGCCCGGCAGGTCAGGGGCGAGGCGGGCTGACAGGGTGGCCGGAGGCTCCACGGAGCCGGCCAGGGCGACCCCGAGGGTGTCGAGGACGGCCCGGGTGGCGACTTCGAAAGCCTCCGTCGGGATGCGGTCGGTCGGGAAACCGGTGATAAAGTCGGCGAGGGTTCGAGTCAGAGACATCGGCACGCTCCTTCGTTGAATCGCCGGCTGATTATAAGGTAGGCGGGAGCCAAAAGACAAAAAGATCGGGGAGCCTTTCGGTTGCCGGTCCGGCAGCCTTATGGCATCTCAAGCAACTGTAACCTACTTACCCGGTCCGTCGCCGGACCAGACTTTCGGTCCCTGGTCGCTCGAGACTGCCTTTCGGCTCCTTTCCGGTCAACCTACTTGGCTCCCCGAGTCGCCGGGGTACCTGCTGGATTTTTAACCGGGTTCCTTTCGTACTACCGGCCCCGGCACTTTTACTTTAGCAAATCCGCCCGGACTTGTCAATACCCCGGGGCGGAGGTTTTCCACATTTTGTCGGGTCAATCGGTCGGCCGGGTTTCGGATTCGCACCGGACGTGGCCGAGCCTTGCGGTCAGGCCGGCCTTCCGGGCTTCGAGGAAGCGCCGGTAGGCCGGGGTATCGATTCCCTCGACCGTCATGATAAGGGCGTCTTCGCCGGTGTCCGAGTAGTACCCTTTCCGCAGCCCGACCCGACCGAACCGGTACTTTTCGTAGAGGCGCTGGGCAACCGTGTTTGAGACCCGCACTTCGAGGGTGACGTAGCTGGCCCCAAGGCGCCGGGCCGCTTCGATGGCCTTAAGCAGGGTCAGCTCGCCGTACCCCTGCCCCCGGCGCTCCGGTCGAACCGCAATGGTTGTGATGTGGGCTTCCTCGTGGAAGACCCAGAGGCCAACGTAGCCGACGACTTCGCCCGGACCTTCTTCGGTGCCCTCCGGAACTTCCCGCAGGACGTAGTAGTGGGCCAGCCGATTCTCGGTCAGTTCCCGGTAAAAGGCCGACTCGGGCCACGGCGTCGGAAAGGAGCGCCGGTCGATCTCAACCACCGCCGGGATATCTGCCGGCTGCATCGGTTCAAAGCTGAGCATCACCCGGCCTAAGCCCGCAGGTGAACCAGGGGCAGGTCCTTCATCGTCAGGAGGCCCGGCGGGGCGTCCGCCACCCGGGGGATCGCATTCACCACAATCGCCGCGGTTGCCCGGTCACCATGGATTCCACCTGGAACCTCGACTTCCACCGGCGGCACCCCATCGATAGTGACGACATCCCTGGGATTCCTGGCCCCAACGTACATCTCGAGGGTCAGTTCCACCACCGGCTCACCGTCCCGGAAGCCCTTTCCGACCTGTCGGACGCCGGCGACGTGACCGGTCGGGACCGAAACGTATTCGGTGCTGACCGGCTCCGAGGCGATGACCGGTTCGACCGTCTCCTGGTAGTCGGTAAGCCGCCAGCCGAGACCGGCTGCCACGAGGTAGGCCGATTCCCGCAGCCCAACGTGGCGGACCCGGCCCGCCTCGACGGCGGCCCTGAACTGCTCCGGGGTGAGGCCAGCCCCAATTTTCTCCTGGAGGGGCCGGCGGCGGGTGGCGGCGTCGACAATTCGCCAGGCCGAGACCCGGCGGACCTGCTGGCAGATTCCGGAGAAGAAGAGGGCCATCGTGTCCATGACAAACCCGGGGTTGACCCCGGTGCCAACAACGGTGACGCCGTGCTTCTGGGCGAGCATGTCGAGCTGTCGGGCCTGGTCGGGGTAGCCGGCCCAGGGGTAAACGAGCTCCTCACAGGTCGACACGACGTTTGCCCCGGCCTCAATGACCGTCATGAGCTGGCCGTAAACCTGGGGGAAATACGACCCCGTGGACACAACCACAACGTCCGGCGAGGTCTCAGCGAGGGCCCGCTTGAGGTCCGCAGTTACATTCAGGCCGAGTCTGCGGCCGACGCCGAGCAGGTCGCCCAGGTCCTGGCCGGCCTTCTGGGGGTCGATATCAACGCCGCCCCGGACTTCGAGATATGACCTCTTAAGGGCAAGGGTGGCTGCTTCCTGACCGATGGGGCCGAGGCCCACGAAGATGACGCTGAGTCTTTCCGGCACAGCCCTGTCCTCCGACTCTAGGTTTAGAAGTGCCCGGAAGGGAACCGGACTCAGAACGCGATCAGGCTGGTCTCATAAAGGCGCGAAAAGATCCGTTGCCACAGCCGCTTCGAGGGGTCGATGGCTTCGAAATCAGCGGCGAGCTGGTCGGGCATTCGGGGCGTGATAATGACGGTGGCCTGCCGATGCTGGACCCGGTGGTCGAGAATCTCGTCCAGGTGAGCGGCCTCGTGGGGGTGGTGGGGTATCAGCCCGGTTATGATAATCAGGGTCTGCTCGACCATCTGCCGGTAAAGCTCGAGGCTGACGTGGGTGGCAATCCGGTACTCCTGGGCAATCTTCGGGTCGCTGCCTTCTGCCTGGCGGGGCTGGTGGGCCAGCTCAATCTTGAGCATGTAGGCGTTCATCGCGAAGTCCCGCCACGGCATGAGGGTGAAGCCGACGGGCGGCTGCCGGCCTTTCAGGATATCGACCATGAAATTGACGATTCGGGCCGTCCGCTGCCGGTCGGCGTTGAAGATAAGCCAGCCGATTCCCTCCCGAAGGTAGGAGTCGAGCCCCTCGAGGTAGCTATTCAGGCGGCTGAGCAGGTCCCGGTCCTGGATCCGGATTGCGCTGACCATCGCCTTCGCTCCCTTTGCCCGGACTGACGGTCTCTACCGCTTCCCCTCAACTTTATTATATCGACCAGGTGCCGGCCGAAACCCGCCCCCGGACAGGGTCAGGCCGGTCCCGGAATTCGGCCTTTCCCGGGCAGGCTCTCCCCCATCCGGACCGCCACGACCAGCCCTGAGATGAACGTCAAGGCCGCAACCCCCCCGATAGCCCACGGGACCCCGAAAAGGTCGGCGAGAACACCCGCCAGAATCGCCCCCACCGCGTACCCGGTGTCCCGCCAGAGCCGGTAGACCCCGACGGCCGAAGCCCGCCACCCAGGGTGGGCAATGTCCGAGACGGCCGCCAGCAGGGTCGGGTAAACCAGGGCCGTTCCCAGGCCGAGGAGCCCCATGGCCAGGGCCCAGGGCCCTGCTCCCCAGCCGACCAGAACCCCGCCGATAGCCGCGGCCTGAAGCCACATCCCGGCGACGACCGGTCCCTTCCGGCCGACCCTGTCGGAAAGGCCGCCGGTTACCAGCTGACCGAAGCCCCAGACTGCCGGGTAAACGGCCACCAGGCCCCCCACCGTAACCAGGTCAAGCCCCCGACCGGCGAAGAAAAGGGGGAACAGGCCCCAGACCATCCCGTCATTGAGGTTGTTGACCAGCCCGGCCTGGCTGACGGAAAAGAGCGACCGGTTCCGCCAGCTCGCCAGCAAGAAGACCTGGCCGAACCCGGGCTTCCGGCCGGCGGAGCCGGCCTGCAGTTCGGCCTCGTGCCGAGCATAGGGAAGCGTTTCCCGAACCAGGACAGCCGAGAGGACCAGTCCCGTCAGCGCAAAGCCCAGAGCCAGCAGGAACGGGTGAAACCGGACGCCGAAGGCTTCGGCGAGGGCCGCCGCGGCAAAGGCCGACCCCGCCACCGCCCCGTAACCGGCGGCCTCATTGAGGCCCATGGCCAGGCCCCGTCGGGCCGGCCCGGTCAGGTCCACCTTCATGATGACGGTGAGGGACCAGCAAAGGCCCTGGTTGAGCCCGAGCAGAATGTTGGCCAGGACAACCCAGTCCCAGCCCGGCGCCGCCATTATCAGGATGGGAACCGGCAGGCCGACCAGCCATCCGGCAATCAGAACCGGCTTGCGGCTAAACCGGTCGCTCAGGCCACCGGCCAAGAGGTTTGCGGCGGCCTTGGCGAGGCCGAAGGCCACAATGAAGGAGAGAATCGCCGTTCGGGAAGCGATGCCGAAGCCGGTTTCGGCGAGGACCGGCAGCACGGCCCGCTCGACCCCGACCAGTCCGCCCACGAAAACGTTAACGACAACCAGCAGGGCGAACTGGCGCCAGTTTGCCCTCAACCCGAGGCGAACCGGCGGCGCCTCACCCGCACGGTCCATGGATTACCGCCGCGATAGCCCCCGCACGTTTCACGTCACGACCTGGCTGCTAATTTATACAGCTTTACCCAACATACCAGCCGGGTCCGCCCCTGCCTTTACTTTCGGCAGGGGCAGAAAGTATAATTCTAAGCGCGGTGGAGGGAAGGCTTTACCCGTATGGAATCCGAGTTCCCGGATAGAGGCCGCGGTGTCAGCCAGGGTCATGACCCCCTTACCGACTGGCTGCGTCAGGAGCCGTTCGGCCGCACGGTCTTACGGCGGGGGGATGCGGTTACCGGCCGAATCGTCCGGATAGACCGCCAGGGGATCCTCGTTGATATCGGCTCCAAGTCCGAAGGCCTAGTCCCACCCCACGAAGCCCAGGACCTGCTTCAGCACGGCGTCAAGCTCGCCGTCGGACAGGAAGTCCTGTGCCTAGTCGTGCGGCCTGAGGATTCCGAGGGTCAGGTTATCCTCTCCCTGCGCCGGGGTCTGGTTGAGCAGGCCTGGCAGCAACTTGAAAAGGCCGCCGGGACCGGAGAGGTCCTGGAGGGCCAGGTCGTGGAGGCTGTGCGGGGCGGGGTCGTGGTGACTGTGGCCGGGTTGCGGGGCTTCGTCCCCGCATCCCAGCTCATCAGTGGCCGGACCGGGGCGGAGCTGAGGGACCTGGTTGGAAAGACCCTTCCCCTCAAGGTCCTCGACATTAACCGGCGCCGCAACCGGCTCATCCTGTCCGAGCGGCTGGGCCAGCAGGCCCGCCGCCTGCAGCAGCAGGCGGAGCTGGTCCGTTCGGTGCGGCCCGGCGAGGTCCGGACCGGTCGGGTGACCGGCATCAGCGATTTCGGGGCCTTCGTCGACCTGGGCGGAGTCGAAGGGCTCGCCCACATTTCGGAGCTGTCCTGGGACCGTGTCGAACACCCGAGTAAAGTTGTTAAAATAGGAGAGGAAGTGCAGGTCTACGTTCTGGCCGTAGACCCGCAGGCGAAGCGGATCGCCCTCTCGCTGAAGCGTGTCCAGCCTGAGCCCTGGGCAACGGTTGCCGAAAGATACAGGGTGGGACAGCTCGTGAGAGCGAGTATTACCCGGCTGGCAAGCTTCGGCGCCTTCGCCCGGGTCGAGCCTGGGGTGGAGGGGCTGGTGCACCTCTCGGAGCTCAGCGACCGTCCCGTCAAACACCCCAAAGAAGTGGTGAAAGAGGGCGACGTGGTGACCCTTAAGGTCATCAGCGTTGACCCCGAGCGAAGGCGGCTCGGGCTGAGTCTCCGGCAGGCCCGGGAAGAGCTTGCGCCGGGGGGTTAATATTAAATTAGCTGGCCTAAAAATTGGTTACCTGGAGTTCCGGCCATGGCAGACAGACAATTTGAAAGATTCACCGAACGTGCCCGCCGGGTCTTGAGCCTGGCACAGGAGGAGGCCCAGCGGTTCAACCATAACTACATCGGCACCGAGCACATCCTCCTCGGCCTCGTCCGGGAGGGCGAGGGGGTGGCCGCCCGGGTCCTTCTCAACCTTGGGGTGGACCTCAACAAGGTGCGGGCCGCCGTCGAGTTCATCATCGGCCGGGGTGAGCGAACCGTAAGCGGCGAGATCGGTCTGACGCCGCGGGCCAAGAAGGTCATCGAACTGGCCATCGACGAAGCCCGCCGGCTGAACCACCACTATATCGGCACCGAGCACCTCCTCCTCGGCCTGGTCCGGGAGGGCGAGGGGATTGCGGCCGGCGTCCTCGAGAGCCTCGGCGTAAACCTGGAGCGGGTTCGGGCCGAGACCATCCGGGTCCTGTCGCAGTCGATGCCCCAGTCACACCCGGAGAACCGGGCGCCCGTCCGGACGCCCACCATCGACCAGCTCGGCATGGACCTCACTGCCCTGGCCCGGGCCGGCAAGCTTGACCCGGTCATCGGCCGGGAGAAGGAGATCCAGCGGGTCATTCAGATTCTGAGCCGCCGGACCAAGAACAACCCGGTCCTTATCGGCGAACCGGGCGTCGGCAAGACGGCCATTGTTGAGGGCCTGGCCCAGCGGATCGTTGCCGGCGACGTACCGGAGCCCCTGCTGGGCAAGCGCCTCGTAACCCTGGACATCGGCGCCCTGGTTGCCGGAACGAAGTATCGGGGCGAGTTCGAGGAGCGGCTCAAGAAGGTCATCGAGGAGATCCGCCAGGCCGGCAACTGCATGCTCTTCATCGACGAGATCCACACCCTGGTCGGGGCCGGCGCCGCCGAAGGGGCTGTTGACGCCGCCAATATCCTGAAGCCGAACCTGGCCCGGGGTGAGCTCCAGTGCATCGGGGCGACGACCCTGGACGAGTACCGCAAGTACATCGAGCGGGATGCCGCCCTGGAGCGCCGCTTCCAGCCTGTGCTGGTTGAGGAGCCGACCATCGAGGAGACCATCGAGATTCTCCGGGGCATCAAGGAGCGCTACGAGCAGCACCACCGCCTCATCATCTCCGACGAGGCCATCAAGGCCGCGGCCGAGCTCTCGGCCCGGTACATCCCGGACCGGTTCCTGCCTGACAAGGCCATCGACCTGATCGATGAGGCCGCCTCCCGGGTGCGGCTCCAGCACTCCATGGCCCCGCCGAGCCTGAAGGATGCCCTCCAGGGCCTCGAGGCCATCCGGCGGGAGAAGGAGCAAGCCATCGCCACCCAGCAGTACGAGCTGGCGGCCGAGCACCGGGAGCGGGAGCTCAAGCTCGTCCAGAAGATCGAGCAGATGGAAATGGGCTGGCAGTCGCGGGTTGAGACGGAGAAGCCGGTCGTGACGGCCGAGCATATCGCCGAGGTCGTCTCGATGTGGACCGGCATTCCGGTCACCAGGCTGACCCAAACCGAGACCGAGAAGCTCCTGCACCTGGAAGAGATCCTGCACAAGCGGATTATCGGGCAGGACGAGGCGATTCAGGTCGTCGCCCGGGCGATCCGCCGGGCGCGGGCGGGTCTCAAGGACCCGCGCCGGCCCATCGGGTCGTTCATCTTTCTTGGTCCGACCGGGGTCGGGAAGACCGAGCTCGCCCGGGCCCTGGCCGAGTTCATGTTCGGGTCCGAGGATGCGATGATCCGGCTGGACATGTCGGAGTTCTCGGAGCGGCACACGGTGGCCCGGCTCGTCGGCGCGCCGCCCGGTTACGTCGGCTACGATGAGG
>JAUQQI010000159.1 GCA_030549955.1 Chloroflexota bacterium | reverse complement strand
ACTGCCAGTGGGCCCTCTTCCTGCGGAACCACGACGAGCTCACGCTGGAGATGGTTACCGACGAGGAGCGGGACTACATGTACCGGGTGTACGCCCGGGACCGGAATGCCCGGGTCAACCTGGGCATTCGCCGGCGGCTGGCGCCCCTCCTTAACAACAACCGCCGGCGCATCGAGCTGATGAACGGCCTGCTCTTCTCACTGCCGGGCACCCCGGTCATCTATTACGGCGACGAAATCGGGATGGGGGACAACTTCTTCCTCGGTGACCGGAACGCAGTCCGAACCCCGATGCAGTGGAGCGCCGACCGGAACGCCGGCTTCTCCCGGGCCAACCCGCAAGGCCTCTACCTGCCGGTCATCACCGACCCCGAGTATCACTATGAGGCCGTCAACGTCGAGGCCCAGGAGCAGAACCCGCAGTCTCTCCTCTGGTGGATGCGCCGGCTCATCGCCCTCCGCAGGCAGTTCCGGGCCTTCGGCCGGGGTACCCTGCGGTTCGTCAACCCCGAGAACCGGAAGGTCCTGGCCTTTGTCCGGGAATGGCGGGACCCGGACGGCCGGGAGGAGCGGGTGCTGGTGGTGGCTAACCTTTCCCGCTTCGTCCAGTATGCTGAACTGGACCTTTCGGCCTTCCGGGGGCTGGTCCCCGTGGAGGCCTTTGGCCGCACCGAGTTCCCGCCCATCGGCGAGGGCCGGTACACCGTCATGCTCGGCCCCCACTCATTTTACTGGTTTGTCCTGGAGCCGGCCCGGGTCGAGCTCAGGCTCCCGGGACGGGAGTCCGGTCGGGTTATCGAGGTCGCGGGCGAGTGGCCCGGCGCCTTCGCCGACGGCAAGGCCGCCCTCGAGGAGGTTCTCCCGGCTTACCTGGAGGGTCGCCGGTGGTTTGGGGCCAAGGCCCGGCAGGTCCGGGCCGTCCGGATTGTGGAGGCCGTGCCTTTCCCCTACGGCCGGCAGGCCGCCTACCTGGTTTTCGTCCAGGTCCACTTTACCGACGGCCAGTCCGAGACTTACCTGCTACCCCTGGCCTTCGGGACGGCCGAATCCGTGCCCGAGGAGGCGGTCGTGGTCCGGCTTCGGATTCGCCGGGAGCGAGGAGGCCGGGTCGAAGGGGCACTGTTTGACGCCATGGCCGACCCCGACTTTCTGAAGGCCCTCCCCGAGGCCATCGGCCGCCGGCGACGTTTCCGTGGTGCCGGCGGCGAGGTCGTCGGCGAACCAACCCCGCTCTTCGGCCAGCTCCAGCGGACGGGACGGTCGGTTGTCCCGGTCAGCGTCGGGCGAGAGCAGACGAACACCTCGGTTTTCTACGGCGACCGCCTTGTTCTAAAACTTTACCGGCGGCTTGAGGAAGGCCGGACGCCGGAGTTTGAGCTCGGCTTTTACCTGACCGAACATGCCCGCTTCCGGGCGGTGCCGCCCCTGGCCGGCGCCCTCGAATACCGGCCGGAGGCGGGCGAACCGGCCACCCTGGCCGTCCTGCAGGGGTTTGTGCCGAACCAGGGTGACGCCTGGCAGTATACCCTCGACTTCCTGGACCACTATTTCGAAGAGGCCCTGGCGGTCGGCCGGCCGACCGCCGAGCTTTTGCCGCTCAGCATCGGTCAGCTTGTTGACCTGGCGAAGGAGCCGGTTCCCGAAGTGGCCCAGCGCCTGATGGGCGGCTATCTAGATTCAGCCTGGCTGCTCGGACGGCGAATGGCCGAGCTCCACGGGGCGCTCGCCGGGGCCGGCCCCGAGCTGGCCGAGTTCGCCCCGGAGCCGTTCACCCCCTTCTACCAGCGGGCAGCTTATCAGTCCTTCCGCAACCTTACAAGCCAGGTGCTCGAGCTTCTGCGCAGACGCGCCGCTGACCTGCCCGAAGGTATGAGGGCCCTCGCCGAGGAGGTTCTGGCCAGGGAGCGGGCGATCCTGGGGGCCTTCGGCCGATTCCGTGATGCACGGCTCAGCGTTGGCCGAATCCGGGTCCACGGCGACTGCCACCTTGGGCAGATTCTCTATACTGGCAATGATTTTGTCATTGCCGATTTCGAAGGCGAACCGGCCCGCGGCATGCGGGAGCGCCGTCTCAAACAGCCGGCGGTGCGTGATGTGGCTGGGATGCTTCGGTCCTTTGATTACGCGGCCCGGGCTGCCTTCCGCCAGGCCGCGGCCCGGGGTCTGCCGGCTTTGTCCGCCCTGGATTACTGGGCCGATTTCTGGGAAATGTGGGCCTCGGCCCTCTTTCTTAGGGGCTACCTGGAAACCGCCCGGCCTCCGGTCGTCGTCCCCGAGAGCCGGGCCGAGCTGGAACTCCTCCTCAGCACGTATCTGCTGGAAAAGGCCGTCTACGAGCTTGGCTACGAGCTTAACAATCGGCCGGGCTGGGTCGAGATCCCCCTTCGGGGGCTACTCAAGCTGGTGCCCTAGACCCCGCTGACGGTCCGGCGGCCCTCGCGGTGAATCTTGTCGATAACCTTCAGGGTGCCGTAGAGGGCCTGATTAAAAGGCGTCGGAACCCCGGCCTCCCGCCCGTACCGGACGATGACCCCGTTCAGGGCATCGACCTCCAGGGGTTTGCCGGCGAGGAGATCGTAGAGCATCGAGCTCCGGGACGGGGGCAGGCCGTCGGCCCGCTGGACGATCTTTTCGACAACATCCGGGTCCAGGTTGATGCCGCGGGCCCGGGCGACCGCCTCAGCCTCC
>JAUQQI010000279.1:23138-23437 GCA_030549955.1 Chloroflexota bacterium | reverse complement strand
TGAACTCAGCCATAGTCAGCTTTAAATCGCACCATAGTGGGATGGAAACCTCGGCTAGCTGACCTAAAGAATACCACAAGGGACCACTTTAAATCGCACCATAGTGGGATGGAAACTCGTCCCGGCGGGGAACGGCGCAGAGGGCGTAAGTCGCTTTAAATCGCACCATAGTGGGATGGAAACCGGTTCTCACGAGACGCCGCGGACGTGTCTTTTTGGGCTTTAAATCGCACCATAGTGGGATGGAAACGGAGATTCCCCTCAATGCCGAAGCCAGAAGGGCCCTCTTTAAATCGCAC
>JAUQQI010000279.1:18947-23128 GCA_030549955.1 Chloroflexota bacterium | reverse complement strand
TGGAGCGGGAGACCGTGTCTTTAAATCGCACCATAGTGGGATGGAAACGCCCTTCTAGGAGGGGGGAAGATGGCGGCCAGCGTCCCTTTAAATCGCACCATAGTGGGATGGAAACCAGGGCCTGCCGCAGCAGCCTCGAGGCGGCCTCCGCAGCTTTAAATCGCACCATACTGGGATGGAAACGTAGCAGCCGTCCTTGACGGCTGCAAGGCTCGCCTCCTTTAAATCCCACCATAGTGGGATGGAAACGAAGAGGGTTAGGAGCTCCTCGAAGGGCTCCTCATCCCTTTAAATCGCACCATAGTAGGATGGAAATTCGAGCTGGCCGGTGAGGGGAAAGAAGTCGTCCTGACCGAGCAGGGTCCGGTCTGGCTCTACCTGGCAGTGCTTCACGCCCTTCACGGCAAAGCCCGGCCCCTGGTTTACACGGTTCTCATCTTCGACCATACTGCCCGTTGATCGGTAGCCCAATGCAAAATTGCCTGGAGGCACTTTTGCATTAAGCCAGAAATTCGTTAAGATCGTTACCGATGGCGCTCCAGTCGGCATCCGGGTCGGATTCCTCCCTTGGGGGTGTGGTGACCTTTATAACCGACTTTGGCACCGGCGCCCCCTATGTCGGCATCATGAAGGGCGTCATGCTCTCGGTCGCGCCCTGGCTGAGGTTTGTCGATATCTCCCACGAAATCGCCCCTCAGAATATCCGGGAGGGCGCATTCATCCTCGCCACAAGCTGGCGATACTTTCCGCCCGGCACCGTTCACCTGGCCGTCGTTGATCCCGGAGTCGGCACCGCACGGCGGCCGATCCTGCTGGCAGGCCCCGACGCCTTCTTCGTCGGGCCCGACAACGGCCTTTTCGGTTGGGTCTTCGGACCGCCGTGGGAAGATTACCCGGCGGCCGGACCCCGCCCCCTACCTGAAGGCTGGCAGGCCTTTGTCCTCAATCAGCCCCGCTTCTGGCGACCCGATATCAGCCGCACCTTCCACGGCCGCGACATTTTCGCCCCTGTCGCCGCCCACCTTGCTGCCGGCGTCCGGCCCGACGAGCTTGGAAAGCCGGTTGGCGAGGTCACGGCCCTGGCCTGGCCTCGACCCCAGCCCGCCGGCCGCTCGGCCCTCCGGGGCGAGGTCGTTTACACCGACCGGTTCGGAAACCTGGTAACTAACATCCCAGCCAAGCTGGTCGCCCCCTCGGCCCGGGTTGAGATTGCCGGCCACACCATCCTGGGCCTGAGCCCGACCTACGCCGAAGCGACGGGCCTGGCCGCCCTGGTTAACAGCTTCGGCCTTCTGGAAGTCGCGGTCCCCGGCGGGAGCGCGGCCCGGATGCTCAATGCCGGTCCGGGCACGCCCGTCGTCGTCAGCCCGGCGGATGGCTGAGCCGGAAGACGCCCTCGACGGCCTGCTCGGGCAGACTCTCCGACCCGGTCCCGACGGCCAGTTTGGGGTCTCTCTGAGCGACACCGAACTGCTGAGTCTTTTGACCGCAACCCCGGGTCCGACCGGGGCCCGGGTCCGGGAGTTGACCTTTACCCCCGATGGCATCAGCCTCGAAGCTACCTATCAGGTGCTCGGCCTGCCCATTGAGGTCCGGCTCACCGGCCGGCTCGCCCTGGCCGAAGGCCGGCTTTTGGCCGAGCTCGGCGAGGTTACGCTGAACGGCACCGCGGCCCCACCCATCATTCGCCACCAGCTTGCCCGGCTTGCCGCCGAATTTGCCGAGCGGTTGAACCGCAGGGCCGAGTTCACCCGGCTTGAGCTGGGGGATGGCTACCTCCACTTAGGCGGCCGGTACCGTCCCCGCCAGTAGATCCCGGCTGGGTAGCCGGCCATCTTCGCGAGGTCGCCCACGAGCCGGAGAACCGGCAGCAGCACCAGGCCCGCCGCAAACTCCGCCAGTGGCAGGTCCCGGCCCAGCCGCCGGATGTACCGGGCCACCGGCCGGCGCAGGTAGAGGGCGACCCCCAGGCCCAGGGCCGCGGTCATCGCCGGGTTCCGGCGTCCCCGAAGGAGCCAGTAAATCAGCCAGGTGTAGGCCCCGTAGCGAATGGCGTGCCGTTCAGGCCAGAGGCCGGCCTTGCCATCGCCCCGGGCGTAGTTAAAGTACTGGCGGAAAAAGGCCGGGATATCCGGCCGCGGCCGGAAGTAGACGACCGCTTCGGGCACCCACCGGAACCGATACCCGGCGGCTAAAAGCTTCAGGTCAAAGACAACATCCTCGCAGTAGTCAAGCCATTCCGGGTAACCCCCCACATCCGCCCAGGCCGACCGGTAAAACGCCACCGACCGGCTCGACGGCAAAAACCGGTCAGGTGGGACCTCCTCGGGCAGGGGCAGAGTAACCGCGGCCAGGGCCCGCTCGAACCAGTTGACCGGATCTGGAACAAAGGCCCCGGCCGCAACGGTCCGGGGGTCGTCCAGGGCCGCCATCAGGGTCCCGAACCAGTCCGGGTCAAGCCGAACCCCGGCGTCAGTGACGGCAATCCGCTCGGCCCGGGTCGCTTCAATGGCCCGGTTCCGGCCGGCGGCAATGGTGCTTCCCGGTGCCCGGATAATCCGGAGGGGGAGACGCCGGCCACAAGCTTCGAGAATTTCAAGGGTCCCGTCGGTACTGCCCCCGTCGCAGACAACAACCTCGTCCGGAATAACCCTCTGGGCCAGCACCGAATCCAGGAGCCGGCCGATGGCCCCAGCCTCGTTCAGGACAGTAACGACCAGTGCCTGACTCATCCTTCGATCTTAAAGCCTGTCAGAAGTTCGACCTCGGGCCCGGCCCTTAATCGGACCCGGTAGTCGCCGGACGGAAGGTCCAGGAAAAACCGGTGCTGGGTGCGGACGATCTCGCCGGGCCGCCAGACGCCGGGCGGGTAGTCCGGGCCGCCGGGCTGCACATCGGCCGCGGCCAGAACTTTCTCCGCGCTGTCGAGAACCTCAACCCGGAATTCAGCAGCCGGTGTCACGGCCAAGGCCCCGGGCCGCTGCCAGAAGACGGTCAGGTGCAGAAAATCCTTCGGCCGAAAGGTACTGCCCGGTCCAGGAGCGCCCTGGGGGCGAAGGTCGTAGCCGACCACGGTGAGGCCGCCAAGCTTAAGATTCAGGCGGCTGCTGACCTCGTAAGCGGCAACATCCAGGACTGGCCCGACGCCGACCCGGACCGACCCGAGGACCAGCCGGTCGCCCGCGGGGTCTGCGACCGGGAGCCGCCGGCCCGTTGCCGGGTCGTAGAGGCCGACCTGGATCCGGTAAATTCCGGGCGGAGTGCCGGTCAGGACAGGTATCCCGAGGGTATCGGTAACCGGCCGGCCGGGTTCAAAGGTCGTAAACGGCCGGGACCCGCCCGCCGGCTCACTATCCCGCTGGCCCCAGATAAACTCCTCGGCGTCAATCAGATGGGCGAAAACCTTGTAAGGCCGGTCGACCGGCACGTCGGCGACCCAGCGGAGCCGGACCGGAATCACATCCCCAGGGGCATACTCCGCCCGGTCGCCGATAGCGAACCCGGTCAGTCTGATAGTCTCCCCGAACCGGACGTCAACCTGGGTCAGGTCCGGGACGGGCCTCGGACTTAAATACAGGACGAGCCGGACTGCCCCGAACCACCGGTCCCAGGCCCGGTAGGCCGACCCGTTCAGTGTCCCTTCAACTATACCCTGCGGGTCGGCCTCCCGGTCGCCCCAGAAAACGGCCCAGATGCGCTCATGCCGGCCGAGAAGGTCGACCACCTCCCGGGCGGTCGCCTCCGGGTCCGGGGGTCGGGCGCGGGGCAGCGCATAGACCGGCAGGGGCCCACTGTAATAGTACCCGAAGATCTCCTGCTGGCCGGGCGCATCGAGGATAATACCGTCGGCCGGCCGGCCCAAAGCCGAGATAACCCGGGCCAGACCCCGGTAGTCATCCCGCCAGTAGGCCGGGTTGACGAGGTAGGCCCCGGCGCCTGCCAGTCCGAGGCTAATAACCCCACCGAGGGCGGCAATTCCCCCAGCCCCAACCCACGGCCGCGACTTCAGCCCGGCCCCGAAGGCCGGCGCAAGGCCCGCCGCGGCCCAGAGGGTCAGACCCGGCAGGCCCAGGAGGAGAAATTTCGGCTGATAGAATGGGCGGTAAAGGTCGAGCAGGGGCATAATTACGGCGACGGCCCCGTATACGGCCGCAAAGCCCGCGGCCCCGGCATTCAGCCGG
>JAUQQI010000279.1:0-18937 GCA_030549955.1 Chloroflexota bacterium | reverse complement strand
AGAGCAAGGGCCGCAAGCCCGGCCGGGGGCCCGAGGGCTGACCAGGCCGGGCCGGCAACGACCTGGGCCGCCAGGTCTTGAACGGTCTCGGCCAGCGGTCGGGACGGAACGCCGGTGGCCCAGCGGCCGAGCTGGGACGCAACCCAGACATACCAGGGAGCGGCCACGGCCCCCACCAGACACTGCAGGCCGACCCAGCAGACCACCAGTTGCGCAACTGCCGGCTTTCTCAGGCGGCCTATAAGGCTCAGGCCGAACCAGAGGTTCGCGGCCCCAAGCAAGAGGACCCCGAAGTACTGGGTGTAGACGGTCCCGGCCATGCCCAGGACATACGCCGCCGCGGCCCTCCGGCGGCTTGCGGGAGGTGCGACCGCTGTCAGGTCCCAGAGGCCGTTCATCGCGAGGGCCCCGAACATCCCCAACAGGGCATACATCCGGGCCTCCTGGGAGTAATAGAGACCAAGGGGCGATACCCCCAGCAGAAGGGCCGCGACGATTCGACCCGGGGCGCCGAAGAGACGGCCGCCCAGCCGGGCCGTCAGGGCCACCGTGAGCACACCGGCCAGCACCGAAAAAAACCTCAGGCCGAACTCGGTCCGGCCGGCGCCCCCGGCCCACGCCCGCAGCAGAAGATAATAAAGGGGCGGGTGGATATCCCCGGCGGAGGCCGCCAGGATTTCCAGCGGGGCCCGCTGGGTCATCGCGGCGCTTGCTCCCTCGTCTGACCACAGACTCTGGGCACCGAGGCCGTAGACCCGCAGCCCAAAGGCGGCCGCGAGGGCGGCGACAACCAGGAGCCTGGACCCGGTCATTTCCCGACGTAGAACTTCCGGAACGTCAGCCCAAAGGCAACCACAGCCCCGACAACCATGGCCAGTGCGGCGGCCGACCGGAGATTAAAGGGTCGGGCCGGCCCGACAATGAATCCGTCAATCCCGACCGCCCGGTCGGCGGCCGGCCGGATTTCAACCTGATACGGTCCCGGCGGCCAATCGCGGTAGACGATGACCTCCCGGAACCCCGCTTCCGGGGCGTTCAGGTCGACTTGCCGGCGTAGGACGGGGCCGCCGTCACTCCCGACCGTGACAACCGCCCGACCCTGGTCCGGCCCAACTCGAAAAAGGATTCCGAGGTCCGACCCCGAGACCCGGAACCAGACCGCGCTCTGACTGCCCCGAACGACCCGGTAGCGACCCAAGCTCGCCTGGGGATCCGTGGCCTCCCACCAGTCGCCGGAGTAAGCGACGGCCCGGTCGTCCTCCTGCCTGAAGCCGTAAGTCAGGACAGGTGGGGCCGTGGCCAGGTTCCGGACGGCGTAGTAAACTGGGTGAAGGGTAAAATCGGGGTCGGCCATCCCAAAATAAAAGACCGGCTGGTCCCGCTTCTCGTCGGTCACCATCCTGAAGTGCCAGTAGAAGGCGACCCCGACCCAGGGCCACTCGGCCAGAATCCGCCGGTAAGCGTCAGCCGTGAACCGGGCCTGCTGGGCCCGGGTGACCCGCCCGTGGGTCGCCAGCCCGGGAAAGTCGTCGGGCAGGGCGTCCCAGCCGAGCTCGGTAATCCAGATAGGCTTGGCCGCATCCCCGTGCCGGACCATTACCTCCCGGATGAGCCGGACCCGGGAAAAGTTTGTCCGGTCGGGAGAGACCCGCCGGTCGCCGGGGCCGGTCCAGAGGCCGTAAGCCTGGGCGGCCAGAATGTCAAAATAGCGGCCGGCCCCGGCCCGGTACATTTTCTCGAGAAAGTCCAGGTCGCTTTCAGCCCGCCCATCACCGGTCCCGAGGGTCGGGGCGAGGGCCGCGCTCAGGACGACGATATCGGGGTTCGCAGCCTTGGCCCGAGTGTAGGCTTCCCGCAGGAGGGCGACGTACTCCTCGGCGTTCACCGGCCGGTTCCCCCACTCAGGGAAAGCGTTGGGCTCGTTCCAGACCTGAATGAACCGGACCCGGCCCCGGTAGCGGCGAACGAACGCCTCGACAAAATCCCCGTAATCCCGGATGTTATCCGGCGGACCGAAGGCGACCGAATTGTCCCGGCGGCTCCAGTCCGGCGGGTAATCGAGCCGGGCGACAAGCTCAAGGCCGTAGGCGCTGACCAGGTCAACGATGCGGTCATACTTTTCCCACCGGAATTCCCCCTTCCGAAACGGCTCGACATCGGCCCAGGGAATCTGCTGCCGGACCCACCCGATACCCGCCGCCCGGATGAGCTCGAGGGTCCGCCGAATCTTCCACTCCTCGACCTCCTGCTCCAGGAAGGTATTCGCCCCAAACGGATTGACCCCGGTGTACCGGACCGGGACCAGGTCGGCGGTCTCAACCGCGGGCTGACCGATGTACGATAGAACGGCCGCAACCTGGGGCTTGAGCTCGGTTTCGCCCGTCCAGGCCTCTAGGAGCGGGGGTGCTGAAAGGGCGCCCGCCCCTAGCCCCACGGCAACAAGCACAACCCCGACCCAGAACCTTTGCCGCCCCTTCATAAGCCCACGACCTCGAAGACGGTCTGGTCCCCGCACCGGGCCCGGGGACGGGTTTGAAACGGAAGGCTATCCGGCCTGGGGCCGCCGGTCCGGGCGAGCCAGTCCTTCTCTTGGTCGGTAAGCTCCGGCCAATGGACCAGGTAGGCCCGGCCGCCGGCAGCCCGGGCGGCCCGGACCTCCCCGGCGAGCAGGGTCTGAAGCCGAACCGGGTCCCTGTTGGCCGACCGGAGGTAAGTATCAAGGATGCTAACGACTTTCCAGCGACCGAGCCGGGGCAAATAGCCGTCGGCCCAATCCCAGCCGAGGGTGATGACTACGTCCTTCGGTCCCAGCATGCTGGCCAGGCACCGGGCCCGGGCCAGGTCGGGGTTGTTCGCCGGGTTCGCGGCCGGCCCGAAAACTAGGACGTAATTCGTCAGGCCAACGGCAACGACACCGGCGCCCAGGACACCGCCCCAGGGCGGCCGCGGCCGGCGGGCTCGGGCCTCCGCCAGCAGGACGTTCCCGATGCCCAGGGCTACCGGCGGAATCCACAGCGTCCAGAACTGCGGGTCTTCAGGGGCCCAGCCCAGGGCGAAAAGGCCGACCGCCACGGCCCAGCTGACGATAAGGAGGCCGGCCGGGTGGCGGTATTTAAGGCCCCAAAACCACCCGAGAAGGCCAACCCCGGCGAGGCCCAGGACGCACAGGAATGTCAGAACCCCGAACCAGCCGCCGGGATTCAGTGGGGCCGAAACCAGACCCTTGAAGCTTACCTGGCCGGCCGGCCAGAGGATGGCGCCGGCGGCCGTTTTCAGGCCGATGGGAAGGTCGGCGAGGGCCAGGCGGCCCCAGGTGCCGACCGCTGGCCGGTCACCGAGCCAGCTAAGGAGTGCCACCCACGACCCGACCCCGCCGGCCACGGCCCCGAGCAGGGAGCCTGTGCTGACGACTCCAAGGAGGCCTGCCCAGTAGCCGGCGGCCACGGCCCGCCCCCGCCGGAATGCGACCCAGAGGCCGAAAATGGCAGCCGGCAGGGCCGCCGTCCCGTGGCTCAGGACCCCCAGCCCCGCCACCCCCCCGCTCAGCCCAGGCCTGGCTGCGCCGAGGCCGAGCCCAATTCCCGTCAGAACCAGGGTGTTGGCGACCATCTGGTTTTCAGCCTGGGTGCTGTGAAGCCAGTGGGCATAACTTACGCCGGTCAGGACAGCCGCCCCAAGCCCGACCCCCCGGCTGTCTGGCCGAACAACCCGGCCCAGCCGGTAGACGGCGGCCACGGCCACCGCCCCGGCCAGGCCGTTCAGGGCTGCCATCGGCCCGTCGGCCGGACCGCCGTAGCCGAAGAGCCTGGCGACCTGATAGGCCAGCCAGCCCCAGAACGGGTAAAGGACATGCTCGGCCTGGAAGAAGCCCGGGGTCCCCGGTCCGGCTTCGGCGAGCCTTGCGAAGGCCAGGGCGTCCGGGTCCGGCCGGGCTGACCGGGTTAGAAGATAGAGGGCAGCAAACCCGGCCAGGAGCGCCCCGACTATCAGGCGGTCGACAGGGGCCGATCTCATCGGGGTCTGACCAGGTCAAAGTAGGTGTCCACCGCCCGGTCCATCACCCGCCGCCGGTCGTAGCAGGTCTCGACCCGCCGCCGGCCGGCAACCGCAATCCGGGCCGCCAGCTCCCGGTCCTGAAGAAGCCGGATGAGGCTGGCGGCAAGCCCGGCCTCGTCCGGGGCGACCAGGGCCTCGACGCCGGCTTTAAGGCAAAGGCCCTCAACCCCGAGGGGTGTCGCAACAACCGGCAAGCCCAGGGCGAGGGCAACCAGGACCTTGAACCGGGTACCGCCCCCCATCCAGACGGGGACCACCGTCGCCGCGGCCCGCCGGAGGACCGGCCGCTCATCCGCGACCTCCCCCCAGGCCCGAACGCCGGGAACCCCGGCCAGGGCCCCGGGCCCCCGGCCGACGACCCAGAGCTCGGCGGCCGGGATGGCCTGCCGCACGGCGGGGAGCACCCGCCGGACCAGCCACCTCACGGCGTGCCGGTTAGGCCGATAGGCCAGGGTGCCGATAAAGACAAAGGCCGGCTCCCGTTGGCCCAGGGGCTCGAAGGCGTAGTAGTCGATGTCGACCGAGTTCGGCAAAAGTTCTATCCGGGCCTCCGGCGCAAGCTGCTTCAGGGCAACCCGGTCGGCCTCAGATACCGCCCAGACCAGGTCAACCTGCCGGAGGACCCAGGCTTCGAACTCCTCAAGCCGTCTGGCCTGCACATAACTGTAAACCGCCCCGACCGGGTTTAATCCCTCGGCCTGGAACGCCGACCATTGAAGGCGATATTCAGCATTGTATTCGTCCAGGACAACCCGTGCAGTGGGTGCAGCCCGCCTTGCCACCGGCAGGTACGGGGCCATCTCAAGGCCGCCGATGTGGACCAGGTCCGGTGGGTCGGTGTGAAGCACCCGGCCAAGCTCGGCCGCCAGCACCGGCGACCAGAGCCGACAGGCCAGGTCAGCCCGCCCGGCCAGCAGGTCCACAAGCCGGTCCGGGACCGACCGGCGGGGGGCCGGGCCAGCGACAACCCTGACCGGCAAACCCGAGCGGGCCAGCTCGTCCGGGTTCAGGTTCGGTGTAACAAGCCAGACTGTTGCCCGCCGGGCCAGCGCCTCGAGCCAGTAGAGGTTCCGGATAGCTGCCCCCTGCCGGGGCGGGAACTGAAAGCTGGGGGCGAGAAAGACCACCTTCATCCGGTCAGGACTTCCTCGTAAATTTTATAGGTCCGGCGGGCGGCCTCTACCCACGAAAACCCGGCCGCCCGGACCCGGCCGGCCCTGGCAAGCTGCCGGGCCAAGTCGCGGTCGAAGAGACCCCGGGCCAGGGCGTGAGCCAGGGCCCCGGCGTCTCCCACCGGAAATACCAGGGCGGCTTCGCCGGCGATTTCCGGCAGGGCGCCCCCGTCGGAGCAGACGACCGGAACCCCGCAGGCCATTGCTTCAACGACGACGAGGCCGAATCCCTCGTAAAGACTCGGCAGAACCAGGGCCGCCGCCCCGTTGTAAAGATAGACCAGCTCCTCAGGCGCGGCCGGGCCGAGCCATTGCACCTTCGACCCGGGCCGGATAGACTCCAGGGCCTCGACGCTCGGTTCCCACAGCCAGCCCCGGCCACCGACAATGACCAGAGGCGGCACCTGCTCCCCGTGACGGTCGAGCAAAATTTGATAGGCCCGGGCGAGGGTCACCAGACCTTTCCGGGGCTCGATGGTGCCGACGAAGAGGAGATAGCCCGGCCCGAGACCAGCCCGCCGTAGCCAGCCCTCAACGACTGCCCGGTCCAGGGGCCGGAAATCCGGCGTTGCCGCCTCGTAGACGACCCGAATTTTCTGAGGGTCGGCCCCGGCAACTTCAACCAGGTCAGCGGCCGTCCGGTTCGAGACAGCGATTATCCGGTCGGCAACCTTCACCGCCCGGAAAATCTGCCGGTAATAGCGGGCCGCGTCCGGGGTCAGGATCTCCGGCCACCGCAGGTATGCCAGGTCATGGACGGTGATAACCCGGCGAAACCGTCCGGTCCAGGGCGGGATAAAGTCGGGGCTGTGGACGAGGGCGGGCCGGAAGCGCATAAGCTCCAGGCCGATGACCCAGGGGTCCAGAGGGTGGTGGGGTGGCGTCAGAAGGGCCGGACCGGGCAGAGTCCGGTCTTTCCGGGCCCGGGCGACCGTCACCCGAAGGCCAGCGGCCTCAAAGCCCGAAATAAGACCCCGGATGTAGCGGCCGATCCCGCCGGGGCTGTAAAAGGCCATCCGGGCATCGAGGACGATACGACCCACTGCTGTCGGTTGCCCACGGTTTTGTGCGTACAGCTCCCGGGTCTAACTCCTTGCCCGGTCCATAACTGGCACCTCGGCCAGGACCGGCAGGCCCAGCAGCTCCTCGACCTGACGGGCAGTCCGGATGCTGGTATCCAGCATCTCGGCCAGGGCAACCAGGGTGAGCCCCAGGATCCCCCCGAGCAGGACCCGGGCGGCAAGGTCAAGGCCGGCCCGGACGCTGAGCAAATTCCAGGTCACCGTCGGGGGGTCGATTACCCGGGCCCGGGCCCGGTCGGCCCCGAGCTGGGCAAAGTACTCGCCTCCCTTCTTCTCGATGACCCGAACGGCCCCCTCGGCGAACCGATAGGCGTCCTCGGCGGTCCGGGCGGTTACAGTGAACCGGAGGACCCGGTGAGTCCGGCGGGTTCCTACGTCCCGGGAAAGGTTTACAACGTTGAGGCTCGGGTCGCCGACCTCCTGTTTGACGTCGTTGAGAAACGCCCGGCTCTTCATCACCTCACCGAGGTCGTCGATTAAGTACTCCGAGGTCTGCCAGGCGTAAAGGTTATTGTACATGTAGTAATCGGTCCCGACGCGGGGCTCATCCGGGACGCTGACCACGAACCCGACCGTTGCCGTGTAGTTGTTATATGTCAGGGGCAGGCTGGCGGCCCCAAGGAGTCCGACAGCCAGGACACACCCGAAAAGCAGCCGCCATCGACGCCTTAAGACGTCCACGTAATACTGCGCCGGCACGGTTCAGCCTCCCTTCACGTAATCCACCAGGACTCCGCCAGCCCATTCCGGCGGAAAGACCCGGTCACCGACTTCCAGGGCGAGGGCCACGAGGACGTTGCCCCCGACTTCGAGAAACGGGTGGGCGGTGAAGACCCGGGCGAGGTCGACCCACCGGTCGACCCAGAAATTTTTGCCCCGGTACTCGTTATCGAAATACTGCCTGACCCGGCCCCAGTAAAGAAGCCCCCGGTAAACCGGTAGTTCTACCCGGGGCCTGAACCCCGCGGCCTGGAAGCGCTTAAAAATCTGCTCGGGCGTCTCCAGGCCGATGTGGCCTTCGGGTTCGATGATGTACTTGCGAAAAAGACCCGGGTACCGGCGAGCAAATCGGATAGCCGGGTCCGACCCGTCGGCCTCGATATAGTGGAGCGTCCGGCCGCCGGGTTTAAGGACCCGCCAGATTTCGGCCAGCACCCGGTCTTTGACCCCCAGGGGCACGTGGCCGAGGACGTCGGAGCTGACAACGAAATCGAAAGCCCCATCGGGGAACGGCAGCGCTTCCAGGGATGCGCAGACGACCTGGGGGTAAACCTGCCGGGCCGCCAGGAGGGACGTAACCGAAATGTCGAGGCCGACGGCATGGCCGACGGCCGCAAAGACTGCCCAGCCACCCCCGCATCCCAGGTCGAGTAAGACTCCCCGCTGGCCCTGAAGCCGCTTGAGAAAAAACCGCTCCTTCTTGACAAGCCAGTTCCGGAGGCTCCCCCGGGAAAAGTCCGGCCGGGCCCAGCGGCCCTCGTAAAAGGGGTCGACTTCGACAAACCTCGGCACGCCCCGGTCGAACGGGTAAACGGCGCCGCAGTCGGGGCACCGGTAACCGGTCGGGGTCTCATCAAGCCGGGCGCGGCAGCTGGGACAGACGAGCGGAACCTGCATCACCAGACTATTTTACAGGTTAAAGCGGTTCATCGCGGCCTCAAGCCCCTCCCTGACCCAGACCATAAGCGCCTTGACCGCCCGATCGAGGGCCGCATCGATAAGGGCCCATTCGTCGGCCGAAAAGGGGCTCAAAACGTACCGGGCGACCACGTCCGGGTCGTAGGCGCCCGGCCCGGTCGGCCGGCCGATCCCGACCCGGAGGCGGGGAAAGTCCGAGGACCCGAGTTTTTGGATGATCGACTCCATCCCGTGGTGGCCGCCGGCGCTGCCTTTCGGCCGAATCCGAATCTTCCCGGGCGGCAGGTCCAGGTCATCGTAAACGACCATCAGTCTGGCGAGGCTGACCTTATAAAATTTCACCAGGGGTCCGACCGCCTCGCCGCTGCGGTTCATGAAGGTGAGGGGCTTGACCAGCAGGACCTTCTCGCCGTCGGCTTCCCAGCGGGCAAGTTGCGCCCGGAACTGGTAGCGGTCAAAGGCTGCCCCGACCTGCTGGGCGAGCCGCTCGACGCACATCCAGCCGACGTTGTGGCGGGTGCCGGCAAACTCCGGCCCCGGATTCCCCAGGCCCGCGATAAGGTGCATCTAGTAGGCGTTCTTATCCCGAAAGATGAGCAGGATGGTCCGCAGGATAATCTTGATGTCGAGCCAGAGGGTCCAGTTCTCGACGTACCAGAGGTCGTAAGCAGTCCGCTCCTCGATGGGTGTATCCCCCCGGAGGCCGTTGACCTGGGCCCAGCCGGTGATCCCGGCTTTCTCCCGGTGGCGGTCCAGGTAGCGGGGTACGACCCGGGCGAACTGCTGGACGAAGTAGGGCCGCTCGGGCCTCGGCCCGACGACGCTCATGTGGCCCAACAGGACATTGATAAACTGGGGCAGTTCATCCAGGGAGAACCGGCGCAGGAAGGCCCCGAGTCTGGTCCGCCGAGGGTCGCCGGGCTTGGCCCAGACCGGACCTGTCTCGGCCTCGGCATCGGGCCGCATCGTTCGGAACTTGATGATGGGGAAGGGCTTGCCGTCAAGGCCAACCCGCTCCTGGATGTAAAAGACCGGGCCGTCCGGGGACGTAATCTTAATCAGGGCGGCGATAAGGAGCATCAGGGGCGAAAGCAAAACGAGGACGGTGGCCGAAAAGACGATATCGAAGGCCCGCTTGACCGTCCGCCGCCAGCCCCGGAGGCCCACGTCCCGGATATTCACCATCGGCAGACCGTTAAAGTCGCCGATGGAAACCTCCGAGGCCATAATCTGAAAGACGTCGGGGTAGACCTTGATGTTCACCGGCAGGGGCTCACACCGGGCAACGACCTCCAGGATGTCCCGGTGGGAAAGGCCAGGTTCAGCGACGATTACCTCACCGGCGTGGTACTTGCGGATCAGGTCATTGAGGTTCTCAGCCGACCCAACCACGGGCCGACCCCCGACATCGGTGGCCGCCGTACCGTTGGTAGCCACGTAGCCAATGAGCTCATAACCCAGCTCCGGGGCAGCCGTTATCTTCTCGCCGATAATCCGGGCCTCCTGGCCGGTTCCGACGACCAGCACCCGCTGGCGGCCGAACCCCCGTTTGCGCAGCTCGCCCTGGAGGGCGTAGTGGGCCATTCGCCCGGCCCAGACCAGGCCGATGCCTCCGACCCAGGTCAGGGCCTGGACCAGCCGCGAGATGTCATTTTCCCGAGTAAGCAGACTCATAATGGCCAGGTTCAGGCTGTTGACGATGGAAAGGCCGACCACCAGCCGGTAGACCTCGTCAAACCTTGAGAGGCTCCGGCGGAGGCGGTAAAGCCCCTGCAGCCCGAAGACCGGCGGGAGCAGAACAGCCTGGACGATGCCCATCAGGACGTAGCCGGTCCAGGGGTGATACTGGCTGTACTGGACCCACCCGGACTGAAATCGTACCCAGTAGGCGACGGCCAAAGCGGCCGTCACCATCACCAGGTCCAGCACAAGCATCGTTATCAGGAAGACCCGGTCCGCCTTACTGGTCATTGCCGACCTTGTACGATTAATCGCAACTATATTATGTCAGACTCCGACCCCGTTGCCGGGGCCGGCCACCGGCTCAGCCGCCGAGGCCCGGCCGGAGCCGTTCGGCCACCTTCGGCGCCAGCAGGCCCACGGCCGCCCCACCGCAGTCAATAATCCAGTCGGTCAGGCTAGACGTTCGGCCGGGAACAAAATACTGGTGAAATTCGTCGGTCGCGGCGTAGACGGCAGCCAGAAACAGCGCCAGCAGGGCCGGGGCGAGCGGCAGCCCCTTGTAAACGCCCAGGGCCCGCAGGTAAAGCCGGGCCAGGACGGCATAGGACAGAAAATGGGCCGTTTTCTTCATGAGGATGTCAAGCCATGCCTCGGGGACGCCCGGCAGGTGGCTCTGAGCCGACAGGTAGAATAAAAAAGCCATCCAGAGAATCGCCGGACCCCAGGCGCGGACAGCCAGTTTTAAACTTCCCCTCATCCGAGTGCCACCCGGTAAGCCTGCTCGGCCACACCTGCCAATCGCCCCCAACTGAACTCGGCAAAGACCCGGCGGCGGGCTTCGGCCCCAAGCCAGGCCCGGAGCCCCGGGTTGGCCAGAAGCCCCGCAATAGCCCCGGCAAACTCGTCCGGGTCCTCACAGTCAACCAGCCGGCCGGATTCCCCGTCAACAATATATTCCGGATTCTGCCCAACCCGGCCGGCGACAATCGCCCGGCCCGCCGCCATATATTCGACAAGCTTCATCGCGCACTTCGCCCGGTTGATTGGCCTGTCCCGGCAGGGGTACAGGGCAACGTCGGCCGCTATCAGGTAAGGCCCAAGGTCCTCGGGCCTCAGCCGGCCCACCCAGCGGACCTGCTCGCTTACCCCCAAAGAGCCGGCCAGGGTCTGAAGGCCGGGCAGCGCCGGGCCGTCCCCGACCACAAGGAGGGTCGCCCGGAGACCCGACGCCCGAAGGCGGACCAGGGCGTGCAGGGCCAGGTCAAGGTCGGAGTGCCGGGTTAAATACCCGACGAAAATCAGCACGGGGTCGGGCCCGAATTCCCGGCGAAGGGCGGCCTGGTCGGGAGGCAGCCCGCCGACCGGATCCCGGTCAATACCATTGGGCAGGTAGAATACCCGTCCGGCCGGGACGCCCCACCGCGCCAGTTCGGCCGCCAGATAGCGGCTTGCGGCCGTAACCGCCCCAGCCAGGCGGGGCAGGCGGCGTTCCTGAAGGTCGATGAACCGGGTCGTCAGCGGGCCGTAGCCGTTTACCCCAGCCCAGCCCCCTGACCCCTCGAGGTCATCCGCATCCAGGACCCAGGGGTAGCGGCCCATCAACCGCAGGTAGAGGCCGGCCGTTACGGCGTAGCCGGCGGCCTTAAACGTGTGGACCACATCGGGCCGCCATCGGGCCACGGCCAGGGTCAGTCGAACGGGGGCGACGAACCGGGTCAGCAGCGAGTCCGGTCCGGTTTGAATGTTAACTACCAGGACGCCATCAACCTGGAAGGTTTTCCCGGCCTGAGAAGGGTCGTCAAACGGGGGCAGGAAAATCGCAACGTCGTGGCCGGCCCGGGCGAGGGCCCGGGCCAGGGGGAGGGCCCGCCGGGAAACGGTTGCCTTCGGCCAGAAGGCGAACGGGCCAACAATCGCAATCCGCATCGGTCCTAACGAAAGAGGTCCCGCTCGGCCGGTCGAATCAGCATCCGGGCATTCCCATGCCCCCTGGGATAATCATAACCCCGGATAATGGCCACCGGCACCCCGAGGAGCTTGCCGGTTACCAGCTCGGCTGCAGAGGCGAGCTCGTCGGCAACCGCCACGTTGCTGACCCGCAGGGAATAACCGTATGGGTCCTGACAGCCGACGTAGCTCCGAATCGGCAGCATTCCGGCAACGCCGATGGCGACGTTAGTGATGCCCTCCCGCCAGGGTCGGCCGAAGGTATCGGAGATAATTACGGCGATGTCGGCCCCGGTCGCCGCCACCAGTCGGTCCCGGATCTGGGCCGCCGACCGGTCCGGGTCTTCGGGCAGGAGGGTGACCACGCTTCCCGGGCCGACGTTCGAGGCGTCGACCCCGGCGTTGGCGCAGACGAAGCCGTGACGGGTCTCGGCAATGAGCACGCCCCGGTCCATCCGAACAATCCGTGCCGACTCCCGCAGGACCACCTCGACGTGGCGGGGGTCCTTTCCGGTGCGGCTCGCGATGTTAAGGGCAAAAGCTGACGGCTCGACCGTGGTCAGGTCGACAAGCCGACCCTCCGCCTTCGAAACAACCTTCTGAGTGACCACCACCACGTCCCCATCCTGGAGTTGCAGGCCCTGCCGGTTGAGGGCCGCTAGGATGAGGCCGGCCAGGTCGTCTCCGGGCCGGACTTCCGGCACACCTTCCAGGCCGATAACCCTGACCTCACCCATTGATTCCGACAATCTTAAGGGTCGTGGTTGTCCGGTAACGGCGGTTTAGCGAAAGTAGCACTGCCGTAAAGGCCTCCAGGTACCGGCAGATATACAGTCCGCCCGCGTCGAGGGTACGGATGCCCGGAATCTTCCGTCCCAGAGCCATAACGGCCTCTTTCGCCTCCCGGTCGTCCCCGGCGACCAGGATATCGCAGTCGAGTTCATGATTCAGGTCCAGAAGCTGGTGGGCCCCAACGTGGTGAAACGCCCCGACGACCCGGGCAGCCGGGAGGAGTTGCGCCGCCTCCTCGGCGGCCGAGCCGGCCGGAACCGGCCGGGCGTAGGGCCGGCCCCGCTCCACCTTCAGGGCCGAAACGGTGCTGACCACAATCTTCCCGGCTGCCGCTTCGGCCAGTCGGGGCAGCAGCTCCTGCTGGCCGTCATACGGTATCGTCAGGAAAAGAATGTCGGCCCGGACAGCGACCTCTTCGTTGACGCCGCCGGCAATTGGGGCCTCGGGGAGCATCCCCCGGAGCCGGCTTACTGCCTCGGCCGCCCGCTCCGGACTCCGGGAACCGATAAGTATCGCCTCGCCGGCCAGGGCGAAGCGGGCAGCGAGACCCATTCCTTCGGGACCGGTACCGCCGATGAAAGCCAGCAACCCCGTTACCTCCAGGTTGGATTATAGGCCCTGGGCCCGAATATACCGGAGGGTCTGGCAGTCCCGCCCAATGGCCTTGAGCCGCTCCAGGTCCTGGGGCGTGTCGATGTCCAGGGCCACCCCCGGCAGGTCGAGCACCCTGACCGGGAGGTTCCGGGCCATCGCTGCCGCCAGGTAGCGGCCAAAACTTCCGGGGCCAAAGGCGGCCGGAATCGCCAGGGGCGGCCGCCGGACCAGGGCATTGGTCCCTTCGCCTTCAAGGTTCCGACCGACCACCACGCCCGGCCCCTCCGGGACCGCAGCCACCAGGGCCAGGATTTCGTCGGGGGTTACGAGCGGCAAGTCAGCGGCCAGGATTAAAACCGCCTCATCCTCACCGGGCCCAAGCCCGGCCACCACCCGGTCAAGAATCTCATTTACATCGAAGCCTTCAGGCTCGGGCAGGACGGCGGCCCCGAACTGCCGGGCCAGGGCCGCTACCGACGCCTCGCCGGTGACGACAACCGTCTGCCCGACGAGCCCGGCCCCGCGCACCGCCCCCATCACGTCCTTGAACATCGCCTCGACCAGGCCCCAGCGAACATCCGGGCAGAGGGCCGCCGCAAGTCGCTGTTTGGCCCGGCCAAAATCCTTAACCGGCACAACCAGCCTCGTCAGACCAAAACCTCCCCCAAAACCGTCCGGGCCAGCTCCGCCGCCCGCTCCGGGTCAGAAATCACCGCCTCAGCCACCACCGGCCGAACCCCCAGCTTTTCAATTTCGGCCGAAAGCCCCGCATCGGCCCCGTCAATAACCCACACGTCCAGGAAGTCCGCAAAAAGCCGGGCCACACCGGCCGCCGAGACCTCATGCCCCAGGCTCTTTAACATCCGGTCGGCCGGACCCTTGAGGGCCCTCCCCCCAATGATCGGGCTTATCCCCGCCACCTTAGCCCGGGTCGACCTCAGCGCCTCCCGGACACCCGGGACTGCCAGAATCGGCCCGAGGCTGATAATCGGGTTGCTCGGGGCCAAGACCACCGCTTCGGCCCCCAAAATCGCCTCGAGAACCCCAGGCCCCGGCCGGGCCGCCTGCGCACCTTCGAACCGGACCTCCAGCACCTCGGGCTCGGTCCCAAGCCGGACAAAATAATCCTGGAAATCGACCCAGCCTTCGGCCGTCCGGACCCGGGTCCTCACCGGGTCGTCGCTGACCGGCAAAAGCCGGACTTCAAGCCCGAAGGCCTTCGCAACCTCGGCCGTGACCTGGCTTAAGGTCGCCCCCTGCCGCAGCCGCCAGCTCCGGTAGATGTGGGTGGCCAGGTCCAGGTCCCCAAGCTTGAACCAGGCCGGCAGACCAAACCGCCCAAGCTCGGCCTGAACCCGGAAGCTGTCCCCGGCCCGCCCCCAGCCCTGCTCGGGATGGGCCACCCCGGCCAGGGTGTAGGTTACCGTGTCCAGGTCGGGCGAGATGTACAGGCCGTAAAACTCTAGGTCGTCGCCGGTGTTCCCGATAACCGTCAAATTTGCGGGGTCAACGACCCGAACGAGCCCGGCTAAAAACCTGGCCGCCCCGACCCCGCCGGCCAGGACCGCAATTTTTAAGGCCATTTGAGCCTGCCCTGCTCGTCGTAAATCTTTTTCAAAAACTCATCCGTAAAGGCCAGGCTCAGGTCAATGGGCCTTGAAATGCCCTTAAATTCCACCAGCATATCGTGCAGCGCCCGCCACTGCTCGTAGGTCATCCAGCCGAGCCCCCGGGCCCGGGTCAGGTCCGTCAGGGCCCGGCCCTTCTCGGTCTTAAGCATGTAAGCCATGTGGTCTTTGTCTTCCCGGGGCGCATACTTCATCACGATGTCGACGGCCTCGGCCTCGTTGTCAAAGGCGTAATAAAGCCCCTTGAGGGCCGCCTTCAAGAACCGCTCAATAAGGTCCGGGTCCTCTTTGACCAGGTCACGCCTTACGATGTACGTAAGACCCAGGGTCGGAACCCCGTACTGGGACGCATCAAAAAGCCTGACCTCAGCCCCGAACTTGCGCAGAAGATACGGCTCGTTCGAGATAAAGAGGGGGTAGACGTCGACCTTGCGCTCAAGCAAAATCCGGGGGTCAAAACCAACCGCCACCTCCCTGATTTTCGACCGGTCGGCCCCGGCCGCCTTCAGAATCGCCAGGTACTCCGGCGAAGGGTAGACCTTGTAACCGACGGTCCGACCTTCCCACTCCTTCGGGCTGTTTATTCCCGAATCGGCCAGCACCGCATAGGCCTGCTCGCTCTTCTGACCAATTAAGGCAATGGCACTTATCGGGGCATCGGCATCCGCAATCTGCTTCAGGACCGATTCGGCGTTGGCCGTCGTAAACTGGATGTGGCCGGCCAGAAGCAGCTTCAAGTGCTCACCCTGCCCGGCCGAGTGCAGAATCTCAACCTCCAGGTTCTGGTCCTTAAAAAAGCCCTTCTCCTGGGCCACGTAGACCCCAACAAAGGGCAGGTTGGCCTGGGGCTTATACCCGGCCATGAAAACCGCCTTCTTCGGCGGCTTTGAAGGCTGGGCCGGCTGGGGGGCCGGCGAACCGGTCGGGGCAGCACACCCGGAAACCACCGCCAGAGCCAGCAACAGGATAACACCAAGACGGCTTCGGCTCATAACTTCCCCCTTTCAGCCAGTTCTTCGGCGGCAAGAAAGCTTTCGTGCCAGAAAAGGAGCTGACGCTCCCAGAACCGGATTAGACCCGTAAGACCGACCCCACAAAGGGCCAGCAGGAAGACCCCGGCAAAAAGGCCGGCCATGTCAAGATTCTGGTTCGCTAAAAGCACCGCCCGGCCCAGCCCCCGCTCAGCCCCAAGCCACTCGGCCACCACCGCCCCAATAAGCCCCAGGACAACCGAGACCCTGAAAGCCGCAAAAAGATAGGGCAGGCTTGCCGGGAACCTGAGCTTAAGCAAGATTTCCCAGCCGGAGGCCCCGACCGACTCGAAAAACTCCAGGGCCGCCGGCTCCACCGCCTTAAGCCCCGTGACCGCATTGACCAGGACCGGGAAAAAGGTTATTAAGGCCGCAATCAGAACCTTGGGCAGAAGTCCAAACCCGAACCAGATGATAAAAAGGGGGGCCACCGTCACCACCGGCGTGACCTTGACCAGGACCGCCAGCGGAAAAAGGCTCCGCTCAAGAAGCCGCCAGCGGGCCATGGCCGCCCCGGCGACGATGGCCGCGGCGCTGCCCAGGCCGAAACCTGCCAGGGCCTCCATCAGGGTGAAGACGCCTTCAGCCAGGAGCCCCGGGCCGTCCGTCCAGAGCCTGAGAAGAACCGCCGACGGGGCCGGCAGAAGGTACGGCGGGATGTTCCGCACCCGAACCAGAGCCTCCCAGCCGGCAGCCAGCAGGAAGAGGGCCAAAGTCGGGGGCGCGGCTTCGGACAGGAACCGGCCGGTTCGCCGGATGGGCGCCTTTAAGCCGCCGCCCGCAGCCTCAACTTGAGCCACCTCACAGCCTCCTGAAAGGGGACGGAATCTTCCATGTCCTCGGTGCGGGGTCGGGGGAGGTTGACCACAAGCTCCCCGGCCAGGTGGGCCGGCCGCCGGGAAAGGACCAGGACCCGGTCGGCCAGAATGACCGCCTCAGGGATCGAGTGCGTAACGAAGACCACAGTCTTGCGGGTCTGCTCCCAGACCCGGAGGAGCTCGTAGCGCATCGCTGAACGCGTCAGCTCATCGAGGGCGCTGAACGGCTCGTCCATGAGCAGGAGCTTCGGGTCGAAAACCAGGGCCCGGGCCAGGGCAACCCGCTGGGCCATACCGCCGGAAAGCTGGTGGGGATAGTAATCGGCAAACTCCGCAAGGCCCATGAGTTCCAGAAGGTCCTCCGGTTTTAACGCCGGACGGCTGACCCGGTTAACCTCCAGGGCGAGCCGAACGTTCTCAAGGACCGTCCGCCACGGGAGGAGGGCCGGCGTCTGGAAGACAAATCCGACCTGCTTTTCCCGCCGGGCCAGCCTGGGGTCGCAGCCGGCGACCGCGACCGACCCGCCCGACGGGGGCAACAGGCCGGCCAGAATGCGGAGCAGGGTCGTTTTACCGCAACCGCTCGGGCCGACCACGGCCACGAATTCGCCCGCTCCGACCCGGAAGGTCAGATCCCGGAGGACCAGGAGGTGGCCGGCGCTCGACTCGAATCCCTTGATTAAACCCTGGACTTCCACAAGGGGCCCGGTCACGCTAAAGATTATATCCGCTCCGGACCAGGCCCATTAGCAGTCGCCCGGGGCCGGCTTTGCCGCCGGGCCGCGGCTGGTTTAAAATTCTGACCGGGCCGGCCGCCAGATTTGCTGCTGGCTTGCGGGAGCTCCGATGGCGAAGCTGATAATGTACTCGCTGGCCACTTGCCCCACCTGCGAGTGGGCCCGGACCGTCCTGAAAGAGCGGGGCGTCGACTTCGAGGAGCGCATCGTCGACGACAACCCCGAGTGGTGGGAGGATGTCTTCCGGCTCTCCGGACAGGACACCGTCCCCATCTTCGTCCATCCCGACGGCCGGGTTGAGGTCGGCTTCGAAGGAGAACGCGGCTGAAGCATCCTCTGAGGCCGGGCAGGTTGCCCGGACAGCCTCTAAAAACACACGAGATGGGGGGAAGAGGCAGTGAAAGCGCTCGTTATTGCCGAAATCCGCGGTAACCGGAATGCCGTCGAATCCCTGCGGGAGATTATTGCCGCCGAACAGGCCGACGTTCTTTTCTGTCTGGGTAGCATCCTGAGCGGGGGCGAACGGGTAAACCGCTGGCGCACCGTACGTGAGGGCAGCGAACCCGTCACCCCCCCGGACCCGGTCGTTCTCGAGCAGGAAAAAGAAGACCTCCGGTTTCTCGATTATTTCTTCGACACGCTGGCGGGCCTTGGGGTCCCCTCTTTTCACGTTCCGGGCTGGTATGACGCCCCGGCCCGCCTCTACTGGCAGTCGGCCGTCAACCACGAGGTGATCGCCGGCAAGGTCCAGGGCGTCCACCTGGCCCCGGCCTTATTCGGCGAGTGGGTCGTGGCCGGGTTCGGCGGCCGGATAGTCGAGGCCGAAAGCCACGAAGACTACTATGTCATCGAGCATCCGGCCTGGGAGGCTGAGTTTGGTCTTAACTTCATCCGGCGCTTCGACCGCCGACCCATCCTCCTTTTCCACGAAACGGGGCTTCCCCACGAGGCGATGCACCGGGTCATCGACCACTTTATAAAAGAGTTCAACCCGCAGTTTGCCTTCGTCACCAGCCCCGATGGCCGGGTTGAAGACCGCCGTGTTGGCCGGACCCTGGTCGTTACCCCGGGCCGGCTCGCCGACGGAAGCTACGCCGTTGTCGACCTTCGTCAGGAGACCGTAAAGGCGGTCTGGGCCGGCACCTGACGGCCCCGCCAGACCAAACTCGGGGGGTGGCCGCGGTGGCAGGGATTAGCCTCATCTTTCTGGGGGACGTTATGCTGGGCCGGCTCGTAAACCAGGAGCTGAAGCGGCGGCCGCCCGAATACGTCTGGGGAAATACGGTGCATGTCCTCAGGCAGGCGGACGCCGTCTTTATCAACCTGGAATGCGCTGTCACCGACTGGGGTGAGCCCGTGCCCGGCAAGCGGTTCTGCTTCCGGACCGACAGCAAAAATGTCGGGGTCCTGCGGGCGGCTGGCGTCCGGGCGGCGTCTCTGGCCAACAACCACATCATGGATTTTGGGGACGTTGGCCTCCTTGAGACGGTGGCGAACCTCGACCGGGCCGGGATCGCCCACGCCGGTGCCGGCCGCAACCAGACCGAAGCCCAGCGGCCGGCCGAACTCAATATCGGCGGCCTTCGGCTCGCCTTTATCGCCGCCACCGATAATCAGCCCGACTGGGAGGCGACCGATGACCGGCCAGGAACTTTTTACGTCCCCATCAAGCCGACCGACCCGAGGTTTGCCGGGCTCCTCGACCTGGTAGCGGGCGCAAGGACCTCAGCCGACCTGGTAATTGTCTCCCTCCACTGGG
>JAUQQI010000183.1 GCA_030549955.1 Chloroflexota bacterium | reverse complement strand
GAGACTTTTCAAAAACCTGCCCGGCCTTAAGTTCGGCCGGCGGCTCCACGAACAGATCCTTGACAGCCTGCGGGAAGTAAAGCCCACCGCCCGGCTCCGAGCCCTCGATATCGAAATCGAACACTATGGGTATCTCAGTTCCACGGGGAAGGCAGCAGAGAAACAGCGGCGTAACATCGAGCTTGCCCGCAAGGAGCTTGCCGAGCGACCCACCGACGCTTTCAGCTGGTTCAACCTCGGTCAGGAGTACTACGCCGCCGGCCATTTTGAAGCGGCCCTTTTCTGCTTCCGGCGGGCAATCCGGTACCTTCCGGGCGACTACCGGATGTGGCTGCCCCGGGCCATCGAACTTGCGGCCCTTTCGGCCCTGAAGCTCGGCCGGCCCCGGGGCGCCCTTGAACTCCTGAAGGAAGCTGTCCAGGGCCTTGGGGAGCATCCCAACCTGCGCTTGCTGGAGGGTCAGGCTTGGCTGGCCCTCGGGGAGGTCGCCGCGGCCCGGCGGGCTTTTGCCGCCGCCCTTAAGGCAGCCCACGACAATTCCATGGTCCTGGAAATCCGGAATGAGGGGGCCGCCAGCTACGCCGCCTGGTACTGGCTGGGTCGATGCGCCGAACTGGGAGGAAAACCTCAGGAGGCTCTCGGGGCCTTTGTCGAATCCATCCGGGTTTCGCTGGCGGTCGGACGCTGCTACCGACCGGCCGTTGAGGCCCTGGTCAGGCTGATCCTGCCGACGGTTCGAAGCGGCCAGGAATTCCTGGGGATACTTAAGAGTCTCCTTCCTGAAATTTCGACCCACGCCGCCCTCCGGGCGGCGGTAGCCCGGGCGATTTTTGCCGAGCCGCCGGTCCCGTCCGCGGGTCTCGAGGGGGCAGCCATGCTGAACGGCGAAAGCCGGGAAATCCAGGGCTTCTTAAGTCTGTTTAAAGGCGATTATGCCGAAGCCGCCGCCGCTTTTAAAGCGGCCGGAGCCGACCTCCTGTACGGGATTGCCGCGGCACTCTCGGCATCGACAGCGTCCTCGGCGCCCGCGCTTGAGGCGGTTGTGCCCCGGGACCCCGGGTTTCTTAGCTGGCTCCTGGGCGTCCTCCTCCAGCTCCGGGAGTTTGAGCAGTTCGAGCGGCTCATGCCCGTGGTCGAAAGCCTGTGGCCGTCGCCAAAGGCGACCGACCGGGCCGTCATCCTCGGCCGGCTGTACAGCCGGTTTGGGTTCTGGGACCTGGTTATCGAAACCCTGGCACCCCTGGCCCTTGCCGGCCACCTCGATGGGGATGCCCTGAGCCTGCTGGCCAGCGCCCTTGAGAAGGCGGGCAACCTTGAAGCGGCCGAAGAGGTCTGGCTCGAAGTAATTCGAAAGGACCCGAGGCCCTTTGCGGCCGCCCGCGCCTACGCGGCCCTCGCAGCGCTGCGTCTGACCCAGGGACGCAACGCCGACGCCGCCCAGCTTCTGGAACTAGCAACCCAGCTGGCAGGCCGGTAAGCCGGGGCTTTGCAGGTACGATGGTACCTGCCCCAAATCTCGGCTGACAGGTTAAATTAGGGCAGGGCCGGTCAACAACAGACCGGTCCTGAAGCGGAGCCAGCAGGAGCGGAGCATGCGGAAAGTTATTGGCCTGCTAACCCTGGCCGGTGTGGTTGCCCTGGCCTGGGTCGGACTTAACTTCGGGCTTGATCCGGTCAGGGCCGCTCCGGGGGCCGTTAACGTCCAGAGCCGCGTTTACCTGCCCGCCGTTTCCCGGGTGGCGATAACTGAGGTTAATCCGCCCGCCCCGCCGGCCGAGACGGCTCCGCCCGAATGGCTTGCTTATCTCAACTACTACCGGTCCACGGCCGGGCTTCCGCCCCTTGCTGAGAACCCGACCTGGAGTCAGGGCTGTCTTAACCACGCCCGCTATATCGTCCTCAACCGGTTCGCAACCCACGCCGAGGACCCCGCCAACCCCTGGTACACGCCGGACGGGGACGAGTGCGGCCGCAATGGCAACGTCGTCCTCGGGGGCACAACTGCCCCGGCTGACCGGTTTGCCATTGACAGCTGGATGCAGGCGCCGTTCCACGCCCTCGGAATCATCGACCCGCTCCTCACCCAGGTTGGCTACGGAAGCTACCGCGACGGCACCCTCACCGGCGCAACCCTGGACATAATCCGTGGCCGAAATTACCGGCTGGCCGGGTCAGCTCCCTACCCGGTGAAGTGGCCGGGAGATGGGGCGGTCGTCGCCCTGAACCACTACCGGGGCGACGAGCTGCCTGACCCTCTAACGGCCTGCCCGGGTTATTCGGCCCCAACCGGCCTGCCGGTCATCCTCCAGCTCGGGGCAGGCAACATTGTCCCCCAGGTTACGGGCACCTATTTTGCCGCGAACGGAGTGCCCCTCGAGCACTGCGTCTTCGACCAGACGAACTACGTTAACCCGAACCCGGCCTTCCAGAGCCTGGCCCGGGCGGTCCTCGCGGCCCGGAGCGCCGTTATCCTCATCCCGCGGGCGCCGCTCCAGGCCGGGGTCACCTACACAGCCGCGATCACGGCGAACGGCCAGACCCACACCTGGTCGTTCAGTGTCGCCGGCCCCAATTAGGCAAAGCTACTTGAGCGGAATTTCGGCCAACCGTTCCGTGACTCATAGTCGTTTATTTCACCCTGCAGGGTGAAACAAGACGACCGGCCACTTCCTGCTTCCTCGACCCGTGGCTCGTAGACCGGCCCT
>JAUQQI010000047.1 GCA_030549955.1 Chloroflexota bacterium | reverse complement strand
TTGCTGAAACCCTGGAACGGCTTAACCTTGAACGGCAAACGACCGTGACCGAGGTGGTTGACCGCCTCTGGCCGCAGGTTGAATCGGCCCTGGCGGCCGGACTTAACCTTGTGTTTATCCAGGTCGATGACTGTCCGCCAGGCCTGCTCGGTCTGCTCGCCAGCCGGATAACCGACGCCGTTCGCCGCCCGGCCGTCGTGGTGACCCTTGACGGCGACGAGGGCCGGGGGAGCGGCCGGAGCATCCCGGAGTTCGACCTGCACGCCGCCCTGACCCGGCTTGGCCGTTACCTGACGGCCTTCGGCGGACACCGGTTAGCGGCCGGGTTTAACTTTCGGCGGGAAAACCTGGCAGCCATAAAGGCGGGCCTTCTCGAGCTGGCCGACGCCGAGCTGGCCGGCCAGGACCTGAGACCGGTCGTCACCGTGGACCTGGAGCTTCCCCTGGCCGAACTGCATCCGGGCCTCTACCGCTGGCTTGAACAGCTCGGGCCCTTCGGTCATGGGAACCCGGAGCCCCGGTTTTTAAGCCGCCGGGTCGAGGTCCTGCGGGTGGAGCCCCTCACCGGGGCCGCCAACGGCGACTGCTACCGCCTGATTCTTGGCGCCCGTCAGCGGGGACGGGTAGCGGCCCCCTGGCCGGCGGTCGCATTTTCGATTGCCGAGAGCCCCGAGTCTCTCTACGCCCGGCGGTGGGACGTTGTTTATACCGTACAGCTTAACCGCTGGCGCTATCCGCCAACTCAGGAACTGAACATCATCGACTTGGCGCCAGCCGAAACTTTCGAGTGAGGGGGGGTGCGCCCATGGGTTTTGAGCAAATTCTGACCGAGGTGCAGGGTCGGGTTGGGGTCATTACCCTTAACCGGCCGGAAAAGCTCAATGCGATGACGGCCCAGATGCGGCGGGAAATGCGGGAGCAAATCGAAGCCTGGAACCGGGACGACTCGGTGGGGGCCATCGTCATCACCGGGGCGGGCCGGGGCTTCTGCTCGGGGGCCGACATTTCGGGTTTTGAGCGGGCCCTCCAGGCGGGGCAGCCGGTTGACCGGGCCCGGGAGCCGAGCTGGGTTGAGTTGGTCCGGCGGTCGAAGCCGATCATCTGCGCCATCAACGGGGTTGCGGTGGGAGTCGGCGTCACCTTCACGTTGCCCTGCGACATCCGGGTCGCGTCCGACCAGGCCCGCTTTTCCCTGCGTTTCCCCCGGATCGGCCTCACCCCGGAGCTGGCCAGCACCCACTACCTGGTTCAGCTCGTGGGGCTCGGCCACGCCCTCGAGCTGATGCTCACCGGCAAATTCATCGGCGCGGCCGAAGCCTTGAGAATTGGCCTGGTGAACCACGTTTACCCGGCCGACCGCCTTTTAACCGAGGCCATCGCCCTCGGCCAGGAGGTTGCCGACAACCCGACCTGGCACGTCCTGGAAATAAAACGGCTCATCCACGCCCACTATCTCGAGCGGGATATCGACAGGGTGCTGGCGGCTGAGGAGGAGGTTTTCCGGCAGGCCCAGGCTTCCGATGCCCATCGGGAAGCCATCGCGGCTTTCCGGGAAAAACGGGAGCCCAGATTTCATCGCGGCTAACATCCCTCACGTTTTTCGAGAACTTTTGACGACGCCGTCGAAAACGAAACCTGGCTGTCTGGCGATGGGTTGATGACCGGGGGATTCAACCCGGAAAGGTTAGCCCGCATATCCCGGGTTGAGGACTGGCACTTCTGGTTTTACGGCCGCCGTCTGCTGGTCAGCCGGTGGCTCAATAAGCTGGTTTGCCCGACAGACGGAAAAGTGCTGGATGCGGGTTGCGGTACGGGCCTTCTCCTTCAGCAGCTTCGCGCCCGGGGTTTCCGGGCTATCGGGCTTGATTTGCTTCCCGAGGCCCTCCGGCAAGCTTGGGCCCGAAACGGCGACATTTCATTGGTACGTGGTGTCGTAGAGAATTTGCCCTTCCGGGATTCTACGCTTTGTCTGATTATCATGCTCGATGTGCTGGAGCATGCAGATGACCGACTCGCGTTACGGGAGGCTTGGCGCGTCCTGGTGCCCGGAGGCTGGCTACTCGTTTCGGTTCCGGCCATGTCTTGGCTCTGGAGTGCGCGCGACATACAGGCTGGTCATCGACGGCGGTACAGCCGGCACTCGCTGCTGGAGCGTCTAAGCCGCGCTGGATTCCGGCCGGTTGAGGCCTGCTATTATCAGTTTTTCCTCTTCCCGCTGGTTGTTCTGGCCCGGGTAATGGGGAGATTCAAGCCCGAGATTCAGGACCTGGAGGAACGGCCGGGTCGCTTGGTAAACATCTTGCTTAGACTAGCGACTGCCGCCGAGATTGCGCTGGGGCGGTGGATTCGCTGGCCCTGGGGCTCGACCATCTTCGTACTTGCACGTCGGAGCCATGACCCCACCTTTTGAGCTGTGGTTGTTTTCAACAGACACCCGCCTCATTCAGGCTGCCGTCCAGGCTGGTGTTAAGGGTATCGTTGTAGACTGGGAACGTCTTGGTAAGGCCGAGCGACAGGCCGGCTACGATACGCAGATTGGACAGGACTCTTACGAAGACCTGGTCAGGGTCCGGGCAGCTACCACAGCGCCGGTCATGTGCCGGATTAACCCTTTCGGTCCTGCGACAAAATGGGAGCTGGAGGCAGCCATCCAGGCCGGCGCTGATGAGGTTCTGTTGCCCATGGTCCGTTCGGTGGACGAAGTTGAACGAGTCCTGAGCTGGGCC
>JAUQQI010000170.1 GCA_030549955.1 Chloroflexota bacterium | reverse complement strand
CCGATCTGGTGCCGCCTTAAGTTACGTGGTGCTACTGCCGTATACCGGGCACATATTGGCCTCGGTCCCGGTTACGGTGATTTCCCTGCGGGTTATGGGACTCAGGTCCTGGCCTTTACTGGGCGCGGTGACGGCACTTTTAATCCTCGGCAGCTATTATCTCTTCGGCGTTCTGCTGATGGTGCCGTTCCCACCCGGGATTTTGGGGGGCTAATGAGCCGAGCATGACACCGCTGCAGGGGCTTGTTTACGGATTCTTGGTGGCCCTGACCCCGGAAAACCTGGGCGCGGCCCTGCTGGGGGCAATCCTGGGAACCCTGGTAGGCGTCCTTCCCGGCATCGGCCCGGTCGGGGCGATGGCTTTGCTCTTGCCGGTCACCCTCCACATGGCGCCCCAGACCGCCCTCATCATGCTGGCCGCCATCTATTACGGCAGCATGTACGGCGGTTCGACCACTTCAATCCTGCTGAACGTGCCGGGCGAGGCGGCTTCGGTGGTCACGACCATCGAGGGTTACCAGCTGGCTAAGAAAGGGCGGGCCGGGGCGGCCCTGGCCGTAGCGGCGGTGGGGTCCTTTGTGGCCGGCACCGTCGGCGTCCTCGGCCTGATGCTCTTCGCCCCGGCACTGAGCGCCTTCGCCCTCTCCTTTGGCGTACCCGAGTTCTTCAGCCTGGCGCTGCTTGGTCTGCTCGCCCTCTCGCGTGTCTCCGGCGGCCGGTTCTGGCCGAGCATGCTGGTCCTCGGCCTCGGGCTGGCGGCGGCAACCGTTGGCCTTGACCCGATCTCGGGCCAGGCCCGGTTCGGGTTCGGAATCGTTGAACTGCAGCAGGGTATCGGCCTTGTACCCGTCGTGATGGGGCTCTACGGCATCGCCGAGGTCCTTTCCGTCGCCGAGCAGACCGGGGGGATGCCCCGGCTTACAGGCATCCGATTGCGGGAGCTGTTTCCAACGCCCCAGGAATGGCGCCGGTCTGTCCCGGCGATGCTGCGGGGCACCCTGGTAGGGTTTTTCATCGGCCTTATCCCGGGGCCGTCAACAGTCCTATCAACCTTCGTTGCTTACAGCCTCGAGCGCCGGGTTAGCCGGCGCCGGGATCAGTTCGGCCAGGGGGCGATTGAAGGCGTGGCGGGGCCGGAATCGGCCAACAACGCCGCCACCAGCGGGGCCATGGTGCCGATGCTTTCCCTGGGCATCCCGTTCAGCCCGGCCACGGCCATGTTGCTGGCGGCCCTGCTGATCCAGGGTGTGCGCCCCGGGCCCCTCCTGGTCCGGGACTACCCCGCCGTATTCTGGGGTCTCATCGCCTCCATGTACATCGGCAACCTGGCGTTGCTCGTCCTGAACCTGCCGCTCGTGGGCATCTGGGCCAGCGTACTCCGCCTTCCCCAATCGGTTCTGCTTACGGTGGTTCTGCTGCTCACCCTGGTGGGAGCCTACAGCATTGACAACAGTCTTTTGGACCTGCTGGTTTTGCTGGCGTTCGGTCTGGTCGGGTATATCTTCAGGAAAGTTCGGTTTGACCCGGCCCCCATGGTCCTGGCCCTGGTGCTTGGCCCGGTACTGGAAAACTCGTTCCGGCAGTCCCTCTTCATGAGCCAGGGCAGTCTGCTAATCTTCATTCAGCGCCCGGTGAGCGCACTGCTCATTGCGGGGGCCATATCTGTGCTGGTGGCGCCATTGCTCTGGCAGATACGCAACAGGCGGCTGAGCCTGTCCGGTAGGAGACGACCGGCATGAGCGCACAAGCTGACCCTGGTCTTCCCCTGAGTGGCATCCGGGTGATCGACCTGGCCCAGATGTATGCCGGGCCCCTGGCCGCCGCTTACCTGGCAGACTTTGGGGCCGATGTCATAAAGGTCGAACCGCCGTGGGGCGAGTCAGGCCGGGCAGCCTATAACCTGCCTCTGCCTGGCAAGGAGTCGAAGCCTTTCCTGGCCCTGAATCGCAACAAGCGGGATATCGTTGTGAACCTTCGAACACCGGAGGGGCGGACCATCGTTCATCAGCTTTGCCGCGCCGCCGATGTGGTCATCTGCAACTTCCGCGATGAGACAGCCCGCCGCCTCGGTGTCGATTACGAGACGCTGAGGGGCCTCAACCCGGGCCTCGTTTACGGCCAGGTCACGGCCTTCGGCTCCCAGGGGCCCGACAAAGATAAACCCGCCTACGACCTGGTCGTTCAGGCCCGGACCGGCATCCTCGGGTCCCGCCGCTGGCCGGACGGGACACCCCTGGCCTTCCCGGTGATGGTGTCGGATATGGCGGCGGCCCTCCAGCTGGCCCTCGGGGTCAGCCTGGCCCTGATGGAACGCGAGCGGAGCGGCCGGGGCCAGAAAGTCGAGGTCTCCCTGCTGGGGGCGGCCCTGGCCATGCAGACCAGCTATCTGGTCCGCCTCCAGACCGGCTCCGGCGACCTGCCAGGGGGGCCGTCCATTAATACCTGCTACCGATGCGCCGACGGCGAGTATCTCATCCCGGTGGTGATAACCGAGGACGAGTGGCAGCGGCTCTGCCGGGCCCTCGACCTGCCCCACCTGGTCAAAGACCCCCGCTTTGACGACTACAGCAAGCGGCAGGCCGAGGCCGAGACCCTGGTTGAATTGCTGGCCGGGGTCTTTGAAACCCGGCCCCGGGATGAGTGGCTTGCCACCCTCGAAGAATACGGCATCCCCTGCGGCCCGGTCTTGCCCCGGGAGGCAGTTTTCAGTGACCCCCAGGTTCAGGCCAATGAGCTGCTGGCCCGGCTGGAGCCCCCGG
>JAUQQI010000052.1 GCA_030549955.1 Chloroflexota bacterium | reverse complement strand
CGGGGGCACGGGCGAGGGTGTTGGAGTCGGGCTCGGTGTCGGCGACGGAAGGGGTGCCGGCGTGCTATACCTGATTACGGTGATTCCCGAGGCCGGCGGACCGGTCCGGACCGGGGTGGGCGTGGGGGTGGGGCCCTGACCGCTGGCCGTGGCCGCGACCAGGAGGTTGAGGGCCATGCCTGCGGCCAGGACAACGGCTAGCAGTGCCCGCCGACCGCCCATCTGCGCTTCTAACCTAACCGAGGGGGTTGACCGATGTCAAACGGGGGGACGGCCGAGCCTGACACCGACCGCATCCTGGAAGTGGCCCTGACTGCGGCCCGACGGGCCGGGCGGGTCCTGCGGACCCGTCTCGGTCGCCTGCGCCGGGTCGAAACCAAGGGTGAAAACGACCTGGTCACCGAGGCCGACCGTCGCTCAGAAGCGGTGATTGCGGGCGAAATTCGGAAGGCTTTCCCCGACCATCGCTTGCTGGCCGAGGAGGGGACGACCGGGGGCGGGGCTGCCGACCACCTGTGGGTCATTGATCCCCTGGACGGCACCACGAACTACGTCCACACTTATCCCCTTTTTGCAGTAAGCATCGCCTACGTTTACCGGGGAGCGCCCCTGGTCGGGGTTGTCTACGCGCCCCTGCTGGGGGAGATCTTCTGGGCGGTGGCCGGGCGTGGGGCCTGGCTTAACGGCCGCCGGATCGGTGTATCGGGCGTCACCGTTCTGAAGGAGGCCTTGGTCGCGGCCGGATTGCCGTCGGCCCCGGACAGGCGGCCGGATGTGGTGGCTACCGTCCACCAGCTTATATCCCAGGTCCAGGACTTCCGGAGCAGCGGTTCGGCCGTGCTGGACTTTTGCTTCGTTGCGGCCGGCCGGCTCGACGCTTACTTCGAGCACAAGCTTTCGCCCTGGGACGTCGCCGCCGGCGGCCTCATCGTCCTGGAAGCCGGCGGCCAGGTGACCGACCTGGCCGGCAATCCGTTCAGCCCGACCCAGTCCAGCGCCCTGGCCACTAACCGCCACCTCCACCCCGAGCTCCTCCAACGGCTCCGCTTGAGAGAGGCGGGCTAGGCAAGAAATGGGCGGCCGGAGGGCCGCTCGGCGGAGATGCCGGCCAGCCACCGGGCGTAGGCCTTCAGGGGGCCAAGGTCGGTGTCCATCAGGACCGTGAGCTTCTGGGTCTCCAGTGAACCCTCGGCGTGGATGGCCAGGATTTCCAGGTACCCGCCCAGGTCCGACGCAACCAGGTCCCGGGCCAGGTTCATGGCCCGGAGCCGCTCCTCGCCCGATATGCCGGCCTTGCCGGACAGGTAGTGGTCGAGCAGGGGCCTGAGGGCCGGGTGGTTAAAATCCTCGGTGCCAGGGCCTGTGACGACCAGCCCGCCGGCGATGTCCTGGACATATTTGACGGCGGCGTGGTAGTTGTCGGCGAAGTAGAATTTCGCGGCGTTGGTCAGCACCGGGTTCGGAACGGCAACGCCGTTCCGGATCCGGCAGTCGAGGGCCGCAGCCCGGGTCATCCCCCGAACGGTGGCCAGGTACATGATGAGCCGGGCCAGCTTGTCCCGGACGTGGGGGACCCGCTCGATGCCGTTGTACTCGGCCAGCAGGGCACCCAGGCCAGCCAGGGCTTCGAGCAGGGGCGGTTTGTAAGCACAGGCGGTGAACCGGTGGAACTCGACGAAGGTCTTCGCCACGTCCCCAGCGAACTCCCACTCGCCGGCCAGGAAAATCCGGTCGCTGGGAACGAAAACGTTATCGAAGATGGTGACCGATTCGACGACCCGGAAGCGGTGGGCGACCGGGCTGTCGAACGGGCTCTGGCCGGTAAAGCCCCGGGCGCTGGCGATGAGCCGAACTCCCGGGGTATTAACGGGTATCGCGAAGGCGACGGCGTAGTCCCGGTCCCGCTCAGTCATCGCCCGGGTTGGGAGCACGATGACCTCGTGGGCGTAGACGGCGTCGGTGGTGTGAACTTTTGCGCCGCGCACAACGATGCCGTCAGGACGGCGCTCGACAATGCGGACGTAGGTGTCGGGGTTTGGCTGGTCAGCCGGCCTCAGGGACCGGTCACCTTTGACGTCGGTCTGGGCGACGGCCAGGTCAAGCTCATTATCCCGGGCGTATTCGTAGTAGCGGCGGACCCGCTCGAAGTAGCGGGTCCCGCACTTACGGTCGACATCCTGGGCCGTGATAAGCAGGGCGAAGAGGGCATCGGAGCCGATCTCCTTGCTGATCAGGGCCAGTCCAGGGCGGGCCTCGCGGGTGAGATGCTCGATGGCCTCATGGCGGCACAGGAGGTCATCCGGGGTCCTCGGGATTTTATAGAAGCGGGAGATGCGGTGGCCCTCCTCCTCAACCCAGAACAGGTCGGCCCATTCCGGCCGGGCCTCAATTTCATAGGTCTGAGCGACATTGCGGGCACCGACGCCTAGCTCTGGATGGGCGGTGACGTCGTCGACCCGCTCACCGCGGAACCAGATTTCCCGACCGTCGCGGATGCTTTCGAGGTATTCGGCGGGCGTGCGCATGGGCTACCTCCACCTGGCTGATATGCGTTTGCCAACTGAGGTTAGACCGAAACGGGCGGCGACGTCAAACCGGAAGGGAACCCCGGAACTGGCGGGATGGTGTATGATCTTTGGGTGGGAATCGTGCGTCGCCCCCGTAGCTCAACCGGACAGAGCAGCGGACTTCTAATCCGCGGGCTGGGAGTTCGAGTCTCCCCGGGGGCGCAATATATTGGGGTTTAAAGCCCTGGGGACCCCAAGATATTCTCCCCGCTCCCGGAATTTTGAGCGGCGGGGCACCATTTTTGGACGAGTCCTCGACCG
>JAUQQI010000318.1 GCA_030549955.1 Chloroflexota bacterium | reverse complement strand
AAGGGCTTCCTCGTCTACCTTTTCCGGCAAAAGCTGACCTTCCAGAACCTCGGCTCGGTCGTCAAGGTCCGACGGGTATCCGGTCGAAAGGCCGCCGAGAAGGCCGGCGAGGCCCCGAACGGCCAGCGGGTTGTCCTTACCCCGGAAGGCTACGAGCGGCTCAAGGCCGAGCTCGCCGAGCTCGAGGCTGCCCGCCCCCGGATCGCCGCTGAAATCCGCCGGGCCGCCGCCGACGGCGACCTCTCTGAGAACGCCCCCTACCAGTACGCCCGGGAAGAGCTGGCCCGGGTCCAGTCCCGGATCCGGGAGATCCAGGCCCTGCTCCGAGTTGCCGAGGTCCGGGAGGCCTCCACCGACGGTCGGACTGACCGTGTAACCATCGGCCACCGGGTCCGCCTCCTCGACCTCGATACTGGCGAGCGGCTCGAGGTGACCCTCGTCGGGCCGGGCGAGGCCGACGTCCGGGCTGGCCGGATTTCGGTCCAGTCACCCCTGGGCCGGGCCCTTCAGGACGCAAGGGTCAACCAGGAGGTCGTGGTGGAAAGTCCGGCCGGGACCATCCGCTACTGGGTCGAAGCCATCGAATATTAAAAAGGCCGGCCGGCATGTATGCCGGCCGGCCAGCCCTGACCATCCGGCTCAGGCTGTCTGCACCTTTATAGCCCGCCGCCGCACCTCAGCTACCTTCGGCAGCCGGACGGTCAGGACGCCGTTCTCATACCGGGCCTCCACCTTGTCGGCCTCGACCGGGAAGGGCAGGCTGATAGTCCGGCTGTAGATGCCGGGCAGCCACTCCCGCCGCAACCACTCCATATCCCCTTCAACGGGCTTCACCTCGGCCCGGACCGTCAAGGTGTCACCGGTCAGGTCCACCGAGATATCTTCAGGCTTGGCAGCCGGAATTATAAACTGGCAGAACAGGTCATCGGCCGTGTGGTACATGTTGACCGGCATTACCTGCTCCCCGGTCGGCCCGGCCACCCGGTAGCGGAAAGTAAAGCTCGGCGCAAGCGTCCGGAAAGTTTCATCAATCAGCTCGTCGACCATCCGCTGCAGGGCCCGGATCTCCCGAACAGGTTCCCAGCGCTCCAGCATTCTTAGCTCACCTCCCAGCCAAATTTTTCCCGGTGGGACCATGGCCCCAACCGCATCCATCATGAAATTTAATCCGGCCCGATTCAGAAGCCTACAAAAGAATGCTCAGAGGCGGCCTGAAAAATTCTTAAAAACCGGTTAGAGGTCCCGGCTGGGAAGGAGTCAAGGTAATCGGGAAGTCCGGGCTATTCGGCCGAGCCGGCTTCAGCCTGCTCTTCGGCCTCAGCCTCCTCGGCGGCCTGGGGCGGTTCGACCACCGCAATTACCGTATCCGGCTCGGTCACGAACCTAACGCCCGGCGGCGGCTCGATATCCTCAACCCGAACGGCGTCGTAGAACCGCTCGAGCCGGGAGATGTCGACATGGATCGCGTCGGGGATCTGCTCGGGCAACGACCGAATTTCGATGGCCTCGAGCTGCTGGATCAGCACGCCCCCGGCCCGGACCGCCGGGGACTCGCCGGTCAGGACCACGGGGACGGAGACTGTCACCTCCTCCCGGAGAGGAACCGCCCACAGGTCAATGTGGTGAAGCCGGTGGGTAGTGGGTTCAAAATAGGCTCCCCGGATCAGGACTGGGATCGTTTCGGAATCGACCTGCAGGTTTATCAGCCGGCTCGTTCCAGCCTGGTGGACCGCTTTAAGGGCATCCCTTTCGGCCAGCTGAGTCGGTCGCGACCCAACATCCTTGCCAAATACCACGGCCGGAATCAGTCCCAAACGCAGGAGCCGCTTAACCTTCTTGCCCTTAAGCTGGCGGGACTGGGCCTGCAGAACAAGCCGCTCAACCAACACCATCACCTCCCTCGGTTCACCCAGGAATCTGCACCGACCTGACAATACCCGGCGGGTTCACCGGCAAAGGGCATCCACTCGAGCATTATACCATTCGCCAGGATTTGAGAGAGGCCGGAGTACCGCCCGGAGGCAAGTTGCGGGGTTAAAAATCCGGGGTGGACGGAATCCGTTTCCGTCCACCCCGGTTGGGCAGCTACGAAGCAACCGGCTTAGCTTTCTTCTTTGCCTTCGGCGATGTAGCGCTGGCGCAGTTCCTCGATAACAGCCGGGTCGGTCAGGGTCGTCGTATCGCCCAGGGCCCGCCCCTCAGCGATGTCCCGCAGGAGCCGGCGCATGATCTTGGCCGACCGTGTTTTCGGCAGGTCGGCACAGAAGAAGACATCCGACGGCCGGGCAATCGGACTGATCTTCTGGGCGACCCAGTCCCGGAGGTCGTCTTTAAGGTTCTCGCTGGGTGCAAAGCCAGACTTAAGGACCACGAAGGCCGAGATGGCCTGGCCTTTAAGCGGGTCGCTCCGGCCGATGACGGCCGCCTCGGCCACCGCCGGGTGGGCAACCAGGGTACTCTCAATCTCGATGTTCGAGAGCCGGTGGCCGGCAACATTCACCACGTCGTCTACCCGGCCGGTGATCCAGAAGTAGCCGTCCTCATCCTTACGGGCGCCGTCGCCGGTGAAATAGCGGCCCGGGAACCGGCTCCAATAGGTCTGAACGTAGCGCTCGGGGTCGCCCCAGAACGTCCGAAGCATGGCCGGCCAGGGCCGGGTCAGCACCAGGTAGCCGCCAACATTCGGCGGGCAGGGGTTGCCCTGCTCGTCGACAACTTCGGCCCCCACCCCCGGGAACGGAATGGTCGCCGAGCCCGGCTTGGTGGTCACCACCCCCGGAAGCGGGGTGATCAGAATCATCCCGGTTTCGGTCTGCCACCAGGTATCGAC
>JAUQQI010000222.1 GCA_030549955.1 Chloroflexota bacterium | reverse complement strand
CCGCAAGGAAGACGACAAGGCCCTGAAACAGGCCAAAGTAAAGAAAAGCCGTCTCATAACCGTTACGTTCAATAACCATTGAAATCGGAATGATGGTGAGGGCCGACCCGGCCCCGAAGCCGGCCGCTGTGAGGCCGGCGGCCAGGCCCCGGCGGTCGGGAAACCACTTCAGGGAGGTGCCCATGGCCGTCCCGTAAACGATGCCGGCCCCAATGCCGGAGAGAATTCCCCCCAGATAGAGCAAAGTAAGGCTGTTGGCAAAGGCATCGACTACCCAGGCGATGCCGACGAGGACACCGCCAAACGCGACAATGAGCTTTGGCCCGAACCGGTCAACCAGATACGCTTCGAAGGGCACAAGCCAGGTTTCGGTCAGCACAAATAGACTGAAGGCCACCTGAATGGCCGCCTGCCCCCAGCGGTACTTCTCATTGATGGGGTTTACGAAGAGGGTCCAGCCATACTGGTAGTTGGCCACCATCACCATCCCCAGAATCCCCAGCCCCAACTGAATCCACCGCTGCGCCTTCATTGCTCCTCCTTTCGAGCTGAATTGTTGCCACGGTGTTGGGTGCAATAAGCCCGGGCCGGCCCAGGCATCAGCCGATAGCGCCGGACCCGGGCCAGCAGCCGCGTACGCGGCATTTTTGGAGCCGCCTGGGCCTGCCCGCAACCCCGCCCCGAGCCGGACGGAATAGTCCGATCAGATGTTAGTCCGACCAGCCATAAAAAAGAGCTTAAAACATTGCCTCGAAACCCTAAAATTAACTCAAAAATCCACAACCAACCTTACAATCGCCCGGCAGGCCCGCGTTTGACACGGCCGAAACCGGGTCACTAAACTCGGTTGGGATGGACCTGGTCGGCGACCAACACCGGGCAGTTCGGCGGCTCGTGCGGGATTTTGCCGAGCGGGAGGTCAGGCCCGTAAGCCGGGAGCTTGATGAGACCGGCCGGTTCCCGGTCGAGCTTGTCCGGCGGCTGGGGCAGCTCGGCCTCCTCGGGCTGACGATTCCCGAGGCCTACGGCGGTTCGGGTGGGGACACCCTCTCCCTTGCCATTGTCGTCGAAGAGCTGGCCCGGGTCGACTCGAGCCTGGCGGTCACCGTTTCGGCCGGGGTGACCCTGGCAGGGGCCCCGGTCAACATGTTCGGAACCGACGACCAGAAGCGCCGGTGGCTTCCGCCCCTGTGCGCCGGCGAGATGCTTGGTGCCTTCGCCCTGACCGAACCCGAAGCCGGCTCCGACGCCGGCGCAACCCGGACCCGGGCGGTCCTGGAGGGCGACCGGTGGGTGATAAACGGAACCAAGGCTTTCATCACCAACTCGGGGACGCCGATAACCGGCTTCATCGTTGCCACCGTTGTCACCGGGGAGCGGAACGGCCAGCGGGAGATAAGCAACATCATCGTCCCCCGGGACGCCCCCGGCCTCCGGGTCGGCCCGCCCTACCGGAAACTGGGCTGGCGGGCTTCGGACACCCGTGAGGTGGTCTTTGATAATTGCGTCGTCCCGGCTGAAAACCTTCTGGGCAAACGGGGGGCCGGTTTTAAGCAGGCCCTGGTCACGCTGGACGGCGGCCGAATCGGCATTGCGGCCATGTCGGTCGGCCTGGCCCAGGCCTGCCTCGAAGCGTCCCTTGAATACGCCCGCCGCCGACGGCAGTTTGGTCAGCCGATTTACGACTTTCAGGCCGTCCAGTTCAAGCTCGTCGACCTGGCGGTGGGACTTGAAGCGGCCCGCCTTTTAACATACAAGGCGGCTTACCTTAGGGATCGGGGCGAACCCTACACCACCCCGGCCGCCATGGCGAAACTCTTTGCGTCGGAGCTGGCCGTCCGGGCGGCCGAAGAAGCTATCCAGATTCACGGCGGCCTCGGCTTCATCGAGGACGGGCCGGTCGCCAGGCTATCCTGGCTGGAGTAGGTGTCGGGGTGGGACAGAGACCGCCGAAGTTCTTCACCGTCGAGGAGGCGAATGCCCTCCTGCCCGAGATTGAGCCGCTCATGCGGCGGCTTCAGCGGCTCGGTCAGGACCTTGCCGAGGTCAGGAGGCGGCTGGCGGCCCGGCAGTGGAAGGCCAGGGCGAACGGCCACATCGCCCTAGCCGACCTGGAAGGCGACACCCGGCTCGCCCGGGAGCTGGCGGCGGACGTACAGGCCCTGGTCGGACGGATTCAGGCCCTCGGGTGCGAGGTCAAGGACCTGGAAATGGGCCTGGTCGATTTTCCGGCCTTGCGGAAGGGGCAGCCCGTATACCTGTGCTGGCGGGTTGGTGAGCCCCAGGTCTTATACTGGCACGAGCTTGAGACGGGGTTTGCCGGCCGCCGTCCCATCGACTGGTGACGGACATGCAGGTCCTGCCGACCCGTATCGACCCGGCCAGCGCCGAATTTCGGGAAAATAAGGCCCACATGGAGGAGCTGGTCGCCGAGCTTCGGCGGCGGCTGGCCCAGGTGCGGCAGGGTGGGGGGCCGGAGGCGGTGGCCCGCCACCGGAAGCGGGGCAAACTGCTCGCCCGGGAGCGCATCGAGCGGCTCATCGACCCCGGAACGGCCTTCCTGGAGCTGAGTCCCCTGGCTGCCTGGGACATGTATGATAACGAGGCCCCCTCGGCCGGGATCATAACAGGCGTTGGTATTGTCCACGGCCGGGAAGTGATGGTTGTGGCCAACGATGCCACGGTTAAAGGCGGGTCCTATTACCCCATCACGGTCAAGAAGCACCTGCGGGCCCAGGAGATCGCCGAGCAGAACTGGCTCCCCTGCATCTACCTGGTCGATTCGGGCGGGGCCTTCCTGCCCCTTCAGGCCGAGGTCTTCCCGGACCGGGACCATTTCGGCCGGATT
>JAUQQI010000004.1 GCA_030549955.1 Chloroflexota bacterium | reverse complement strand
TGATGAACAGGTGGGTGTAGCCCTCCCGCCGGCGCGGGTGCAGGCTCGCCTTGACTTCCGGCCAGGGCTTCAGGACATTTCGAACCTGCCTGACCTCGGTCGAAAGGTTGTCGCGTCTCAGGCCGTAGGCCTCGGGCGGCGTCGGCCGCAGGGCCGGGTGCGGGCGCCCCACGGTTACGTTAGGCTCATAGAAGGTGGCATCTACCGGCTCCCGGTAGACGGGCAGGTTCTCGCCGTACTCGATGAACTCCGGCTCCTCCCGGTAGAATTCGAGGCGGCCGGTCTTGGTGTACCAGGGACGGTTCTCGTTGGTCTGTTCCCAGCCCATCACCTTGGGGTAGGTCCTGGTCATGAGAAGGGCCGGGATTCCCTGTTTCGCCTTCTCTTCCAGCTCGGCGAACTTGAAGCCCCGCAGCGCGTTGCTGTGGTCGATGATCCGCTGCAGGTAGACGTCGACCCGGTCTTCGTAGACGAACTTCCAGTAGTCTGCGAACCGTCGGTCGCCCGTCAGGTCGGCCAATGCCCTGGCGACACCGGCCAGGGTATCGATGTCGCCGGCAGTGTTAAAGATCCGGCGTAGTGGCGTTCGCGGAAACACCTGGACGAAGGGGTTGGTCACTGACCCGGCCATGTCCGGATGTTTGAACTCCGCCCACGAATCCACAGCCAGGACGATGTCCGCATACTCGCAGCTCAGGGTCCACCACCAGTCGTTCACCACCACCGCCTCGACCCTGGGCAGGGTGTTAACCAGCACGTCATAGGTCCACTTGATATTGCCCAGGATCGAATTGGAATTGCAGAACCACATGAATTTGGTCGGGGTGGGGAGATGCGACCTGCCGGTGAAGAGCTTGTTACCAACTCGGAGGGGCCGGTCGCCGTAGTTGAAGTAGTGGGCTGATTCGGCCCGGTAGTAGCTCCGGGTGCGGATGGGTCCCTCCGGGTCCGTCTGAATGTTAAAGGGGTCCTCGAGGATGTACGTGACCAGACCGTTAAAGAGGGCGCCCCGATAGTTGCCGGCGTAGCTGCCGGGGCTTCCCCCGAACTTGCCGATGTTTCCGGTCAGGGCGGCTACCAGGAACAGGGCCCGGTCCTTAAGGTCGGCGTTGAAAAAGTGGTTCGGCCCCATACCGTGGACGATCAGGGTGGTCCCCCGGTTGGCGGCGATCTGCCGGGCCAGCGAATAGATGGCTTCGACGGGCGCCCAGGTGATCTCGGAAACGGTGGCCGGGTCGAAATTCTGGAGATATTCAGCAACCAGGTCGAACACGGGCCGCACCTGGACGGTTCGGCCATCCACCGTGCGGACGGTGAAGGCACCCCGAAGTGCCGGGTCGATTCCGGCTTCCCGGAAGTAGTTCCCCACCTGGTCCCGGGTCACGACCTTGAGCGAGTTGGTGACCCGGTCCCAGACCACGAAGTCGCCCCACTCGTCCCGGAGGGACCGGGAAACGTACTGGCTGTTCTGCGCAATGACCGGATCCGGGGATTCCCCCGGCCCGAGCACCTTTGTGAAATTGGTCAGGTCGGCGTTCTGGTAACCGGCGATGATGTCCGCCGCCCGGAGCAGCTGCAGCGTATCCATGCGCACCAGAAGCGGCAGGTCGGTATACGACTTGACGAACTCGGTGTCAAAAAGGTTCTCATCAATGATGACCCGGGCGAGGCCCAGGGCCAGGGCCGTATCGGTGCCCGGGCGGATGATGACAACCTCATCGGCCTTGCTGGCTGTGGACTGGTACTCGCAGGCGATGACGACCACCTTGACGCCGTGGAGCCTGGCCTCGGTCAGCCAGTGACCGTCCGGCATCTTCGTTGAGATCCAGTTCATCCCCCAGAGGGTGATGAGCCGCGCATTCTCGGCCGTGAACAGGTCGAAGTCGACCGTCTGCTGGCCGGTGACCATCGGATGACCGGGGGGGAGGTCGGTGTGCCAGCTGTAGTTGTCCCACCCTCTCGCCCCAATGGCCTGCTCAGGCGGAACCTTCCGGATATACGCATCCAGCAGGGCGAGCATGTTGGCAAAACGGTACATGCCAAAAACCCTGGTTGCCCCCAGAAAAGGCATCCCGCCCCGGAACTTCAAGACCTGAGTACCGGCCCCGGCTGTGGCCTGCACCATGGCCTCGTCGTAGCCCTGCCGGCGGAGCCGCTCCTGACCGTCGGGGCCTGAATACGTTGCGGCGATGTTGAGCAATGTCTGCGCAATCAGCTGATAGGCTTCGTCCCAGCTGAGCCGGAGCCATTCGTCCTGGCCCCGGCGAAAGTAGTGGGCCGGCGGAGCACCCGTTTCGGGGTCCCTGGGGTAACCGGCCCGGGCCCATTCGAGAAAACCTTTCCGGACCATGGGGCTCTTAATCCGCCGGTCCCCGTAAATGCGCCGGGTCAGGCTCAGGCCTTTCTGACAGGCCCGGGGCTCCCAGCGATGGGAGGCGGTATTGCCGTAAACGTCAGTGGCTTTCCCATACCCGTACGAAGGCTCAATCCGGGTAATAACCCCGTCTTTGACGACCGCCATTAATAGACAGTTATGGGTGTCGTTAGGCGCGCAAAGAAAGGCGAATTTGGAGTCAAACTTAAACAGGTCCCGGTAGGCCCTTTCCCAGCTCCGGTTCGGGTAGGAGGCAAGGGGGTTCTCTACCGTAGGAATCTCCTCAAGGAAAGCCAGGTTCCGGGCCAGGAGCGCTGCGCCACCACCGGCCGCTGCAGCCGCCAGCTTAAGAAAATCCCGCCGGGTAAGACCTTTCATCGCTGACTCCTCACCGGCATTTACGGATTAGCAGATGAAGTCCTCCATTAGAGAAAATTGGCGGGCGGCGAGACTTGTAACAATACCAATTCGGGTAG
>JAUQQI010000136.1:15157-24538 GCA_030549955.1 Chloroflexota bacterium | reverse complement strand
AGTTCGGCCTGAACACCGTCGTCACTGACGATCCGGGCCAGTCCGAACTGCTTGAGTACCTCCAGGGCCGGGGCTGCCGGTCCCAGAATCCGGACCAGGACCGCCCGCAGGCTGGTGCCGAATACAAACTCGTCGACCGGGCCGGCGGCCACAAGTCGGCCCCGGTCGATAACGGCGATGTGGGTGCACATGTCGGCGAGCTCGGCGAGAACGTGGGAGCTTATCAGAATCGTCTTGCCCATGGCGCCGAGCTCTTTAAGTAGCTCCCGCAGTTCGACCCGGGCACGGGGGTCAAGGCCCGAGGCCGGCTCATCCAGTAGCAAAACCTTCGGGTCATTAATGAGGGCCCGGGCCAGGCCCAGACGTTGCTTCATACCCCGGGAGAGGTAGTCCACATACTCGTTGCGCCTGTCGGCCAGGTCCACCAGGGCCAGCAGCTCGTCAGTGACTGACCGCCGCCGGCCTTCGGGCATTCCGTAGCAGGCCGCAAAGAAGTCCAGATATTCCCAAACCTTAAGGTCGTTGTAAACCCCAAAGGCATCGGGCATGTAGCCCATCACCCGCCGAACGGCCTGGGGATCCCGCACAACATTGATGCCCCACACGTAGGCCTCGCCGGACGTCGGGGCGATGAGGGTCGCCAGGATTTTCAGGGTAGTCGTCTTCCCGGCGCCGTTCGGGCCAATCAGACCGCAAATCGCCCCGGCTGGCACTGTCAGGTTGAGGTCATCGACGGCCACGACCCGGCCGTACTGCTTTCGAAGGTTGCGGGTCTCGATCGCCGGAAACTCGTTCGCCGCCAAGTCCGCCCTACCTCATCAACCGCTAACAGCCTTCAAGCCGAAGTTTAACCTTTCCACGTGGGCGCCGCCAGCAACCCGGAGCTGGAAATAGACCCGTCCGCCCGGCCCGAGGTAGCTGGCCGGGTTCTGAATGTCGGTCCGGCCGTTCCGGGGCTGGCCGAGAAAGACCCATTGCCGCCGCTCCCAGTCGAAAAGTTGCATCGTCACCTGCTGGCCGCCGGCCCCCGTCGCCTGGTAATCCAGCCAGAGGCCGTCGACCTTCCGCCCGGCCGCTACTGCAGCGGCCGGGAACTGACACCGGACGTAGTACGTCCCGTCCAGCAGGTCAATTCCAGTAGGGGACCAGAGAACGGGCGCGGCCCGGCCTTCCCAGGCTGTGACTTCCCGCCGGCAAAAGCCCGCCGGCAGCTCGAAACCTGCCCCCTCGACCCGAATCCCGACCGGTCTGACCCAGGCCGTCAGGCCCTGGGAAACGAATCCCCCGTCGATATCGATGGCGAAGGGGCGGCCGCTCGACCAGCCGATGAGCCATGCCCCGCCCCGTCCCAGCCGGCTGCCAGCCAGGAGCGGCCCGAGCACGCGCCGCCAGTCAAGGCCCTGGCCGGACTGGGGCTGAAACGATGCCAGCTGGGCCAGCGGCTCAACGGTTGCTGTTCCGAGGTCCAGCGTGCGGGATTCTCCCCGGCCGACGGGCCCCAGCCGGTAGGCCCGGTCCCCGATAACCAGGAGGGTCTCGAGGAAATCCGTGTCCGTCCGATTTGCCACCCGCGCCGTCAACCGGTTCCCGGAAACGGCTACTTCCCCGTCAAGCTGCACCGGCCCGAGCTCCACCTCGCGGAACCCGAACGTTTGCAAATCCCAGGCATTTATCACCACGCTCCGGAATCCGCCGGGCTCGCCGATGTAAACGGGGTAGCCCGGGGCGTCCGCCGGCACCCGGGCTGGTCCCACCAGGCGGGGCAGGGGCCGACCTCGGACAAAGACATCGTAGCCCCGGCGGACCGGGGAGAAGAGGCTGAAGTAGGTGTCGGCACTCGCACCCCCGTCCGGACCGACCATCACCACCGTCAGGCTGTTAACAATGACCTGCCCCCCCTTGAACTCATACGCGACCAGGTAAGAACCGGCACTGAAAGCGACGGTCAGGACGGGTATTACGGCCCAGGCCCACTCCCGCCGGTCCAGTCGCCAGAGTACCAGGTACGTGAGGGGACCGACAGCCAGGATGTAGGCGAGCAGGAAACCACCAAGCAGGAGGGGCGAGGGCAGCCGAACCGAGGGAATGTCGGCCACGAGGGCCGGAAAAGCCGACTCCCCGGGTCCTGTGTCGGCGGGGTCGGCGGCCGGTTCGAAAACGAGGGGCCAGATACTGGCCCAGCCCGGAACCCACAGCCGCAGGGCCTCGGCCGTCGGATCCAGGGCCAGGAAGACAACCCGACCCAGGCCGTACTGACGCTCGACAATCAGGGGCAGGCCATTCTGTTCGAGAAGCACAAGGGCCCCGTCGATGGGCTCGCCAACTCCCACAACGGTAGGGCCAGGTAACCTGAGGGGCGTCCTGCCGAAGGCTTCAAGGGCCGGCAGTTCGCTCAAGGTAAGGGTGCCGGCCGACCGCACCGGCGCAAGCTCGGGCAGGCCGTCCAGGACCCTGGCTGCCGCGGGTCCACCGCCCAGCACAACCGTCCCCCCGTCAGCAACCCAGCGGTCGATGGCCGCCCGCTGGTCCGTCGAAAGGTCCGAGGTTGACACGGAGCCGAAAACCAGTAGGTTGAAATTCCTGAGGGCGGCGGCCTTCGGGGGTAGGTCGGCCGGGGAGAGCCGGACCGTAACCAGCCGCCGGTTGCCGCCTGGCCGCAGCAGCCCGAAAAACTCGAAGGCCCTGGGGTCGGTGGTGACAATCCCCACAAGCTCCTCCCCCGGCTGGAGCATCCGAAGCCGAACCGGGGTTTCGGCCGGAGTTTTCTCGCCGGCGACGACTTTAACGGTCAGGAGAGGTGGCGAGCCGGCAATCGGGGCGAACAGAAAGAGGCGCTTACGGGACCGGGCCGGAAGCTCCACCGGGCTTGCGGCCACGGCGACGTTGCCGCCCATCGCTGTCCACTGGACCTGGACTTCCCCCCGAACCTCGTCGCCCTGGTTGGAGATGCTGACAACAAACGGCACCCACTGCCCGGCCCGGTAATAACCGTCAAACCCCCCGGACGCCTCGAGCTGAATCGCCGGTTCGGCCCGAGCCCCGCCCAACCCGCGGTCAAGGCCACAAACAAGGATGGCCGCAGTCAGCCGGGCGACCCACATCAGCCACCGCTGCCCGCGGGGCCGGCAGGCACCGGTCTCTCGGCCCACAACCCCTCCCGGTCTCTGTCCGTTCGAAACCTCAGTCGATGTACTCTTCCCGGACCGGCGAGAAGACGTCGATGACCAGGGAGCGCTCAATGGCGGTGGCCTGGTGGGGAACACCGCCGGGGATGAGCCAGGTGTCACCCGGCCCGAGCTCCATTTTCTCATCCCCGACCTCCATTAGCAGCCGGCCCGAAATCAGGTAGCCGATCTGCTCATGGGGGTGGGAGTGCCAGGGCACGACCGCCCCTGCCTCCATGGTCACTTCGGACAGGAGGGTCCGCTCGCCGTAGTTCAGGGTGCGCCGCACCACCCCCGGCACCATTTCCACCGGTTTTGCCTCCGTCCACCGTTTAAGAGCCATGGCCGACCTCCACAAGTTTTTCAACCGCACGCACCGCCGCCTGCCGCCGGTACTCGGCGTAGGCGGCCGCGACCTCCGGGTACTTGAGGCCGAGAATCTCGGCCGCCAGAAATGCCGCATTCCGGGCGCCTGCGGCCCCGATGGCCACCGTGGCAACCGGGATACCGGCCGGCATCTGGACGATGGCCAGCAGGGCATCCAGGCCTTTAAGGTCTGTGGAGGGAATAGGGACCCCGATAACCGGCAGGGTCGTCCAGGCGGCCAGAACCCCCGGCAGGTGGGCCGCCCCGCCCGCCCCGGCAATCAGGACCTCGATACCCCGGTCCCGGGCCGTTTCCGCGTACTCCCGGACCCGCTCGGGGGTGCGGTGGGCCGACATCACCCAGGCCTCGTGGGCGATCTTGAGCTCTTTGAGGGTATCGAGGGTCGCCTGCATCACTGAAAGGTCCGAGCGACTACCCATCACGACTCCAACGAGGGGCTTCAAAGGCTGGAACCTCCGGCAGCCAGTTTTCGAAGCCGGGCTTCCACCTCGGCCCGGTAGGGGCCCGCTTCCAAGCGGGCCAGAACTTCCTGAAGGATTTTGCCGGCCTCGGCGAGGCGCCCGAAGCGAACCAAAATATCCGCAAAGTCGATGTAAAGGTCGGGGCTGGCCGCTCCGGCCCTGAGGGCCCGCCGGAAATGCTCCACCGCCAGGCCCTCCTCGCCGTCGGCCGCGTAAAGGACCCCGAGGGCACGGTTGACGTCCGGGTCCCAGGGATTGAGGGCAAAGGCCTGGTCGAAGGCCGCCCTGGCCTCCCTAACCCGGCCGAGGCGCAGCAGCACCGCGCCCCAGTTGTGGAACGCCCGGGCATCGTTGGGGGCGAGCTGGGTGACGACCGCCCAGGCCGAAGCGGCCTTCTCGAGGAGACCTGCCCGGGCACAGGCATCCGCAAGCTGAACCCAGGCCGCCAGGTCCCCCTGCGACCCCTGGGCCCGGGCCTCAAGGTCAGGGAGGGACCCTTCCGCCGGGGGAATTCGGGCAACCCGGGAGGGAGGCCCCGGATTAGAGGGGTGTGGTGCCGCCGTCTCGCCGGTGGCCTCTTCGGGGCGAACCTCCCGTAGCCCGATATCCCGCCGGAACTGCGCCCCCGCGAAGCGGATGCGCTCGACGTTCCGGTAAACCCGACGCCGGGCCTCAGCCACCGTGCTGCCCCGGGCAACCACCGTGAGAATCCGGCCGCCGTCGGTGACAATCCGGGCATTATCCCCGGAATCGGCCAGGCGGGTTCCGGCGTGAAAAACCAGGATCCCGTCTTCCAGCTGGTCGAGGCCCTCAACGGGGATGTCGCGGGATGGGGCGTCGGGGTATCCGGCTCCGGCCATGACCACCCCGACGCAGGCACCCGCTTCCCAGTCGAGCTTCGCGCCGGCCAGCCTGCCGTCCAGGCAGGCCAGTATCACGTCGAGAAGGTCCGACCGGAGCAGTGGCAGGATTACCTGGGCCTCGGGGTCGCCGAACCGGACGTTAAACTCGAGGACCTTTGGCCCGTCGGCGGTCACCATCAGCCCGGCGTAAAGGACCCCCACAAAGGGCCGGCCTTTCCGGGCCATCGCCTCGACCGTCGGGCGCAGGATCGTCCGGGTCGCCAGCTCCACTTCGGCCGGGCCGAAGAATGACGGCGGACAGTAAGCCCCCATCCCGCCGGTGTTCGGGCCCCGGTCCCCGTCCAGGAGCCGCTTGTAATCGCAGGCTGGCAGCATTGGGACGACCCGCTCGCCGTCGCAGAAGGCCAGCAGGCTCACCTCCCGGCCCGTCAGGAACTCCTGGATCAGAACCCGCTCCCCCGCCGCGCCGAAGACCCCTTCAACCATCATGCGTTCGAGGGCGTGGACCGCCTCGGCCCGGTCGGCGGCGACGACGGTCCCTTTACCGGCTGCGAGGCCGTCGGCCTTGACCACGAAAGGTGGGTCGTGGGTCTCGACGTAGCGCCGGGCGGCACCGAAATCGTCGAAGTACTCGGCCCGGGGGCATGGGATGCCGTAAGCCGCCATCAGGCGGTGGGCGAAGATTTTACTTGATTCGAGCTCGGCCGCAGCCCGGGTCGGCCCAAAGGCCGGGATTTTTGCCTGCTGCAGTTCGTCGACGAGGCCCGCCGCCAGCGGGGCTTCGGGCCCGACGACCACAAGCCGGATGCCCTCGGCGGCCGCAAAGTCGGCCAGGGCCTTGACGTCCGTGGGCTTGATCCCCACGTTCCGGGCGATGAGGGCCGTACCCCCGTTGCCGGGGGCCACGTAGACATCCGAGACCTGGGGACTCAGCAGCAGCTTCCAGACGAGGGCGTGTTCCCGGGCGCCGTTACCGACTACCAGAACCTTCATCGGGACCTCACTCCCACTCGATGGTTGCTGGCGGCTTGCTCGTGATGTCGTAAACGACCCGGGTTACCTCCGGAACCTCGTTAACAATCCGGTTGCTCAGCCGGGCGAGCACTTCGTAAGGAAGTCTCGCCCAGTCAGCCGTCATCGCATCCTCACTGGTGACCGCCCGGACCGCCACCACGTAGCCGTAGGACCGGTAGTCGCCCATCACCCCTACGGTCCGGACCGGGGTGAGGACCGCAAACCACTGCCAGAGGTCCCGCTCGAGGCCGGCCCGGCGGACCTCCTCCCGGACGACCCGGTCGGCGGCCCGGACGATTGCTACCCGCTCTGGAGTGACCTCACCGATAATCCGGACCGCCAGCCCGGGTCCCGGGAAGGGCTGGCGGAAAACCACCGACTCAGGCAGGCCGAGGGCGAGGCCGATCTCCCGGACCTCGTCCTTGAAGAGATCGCGCAACGGCTCGACGAGCCGGAATGGCAGTCGCTCTGGTAGCCCGCCCACGTTGTGGTGGGTCTTGATCCGGGCGGCGGCCTTCGCGTCGGCGGCGCTCTCGATCACATCCGGGTAAAGGGTGCCCTGAACCAGGAAATCGAACGGCCCGGACCGGACCGACTCCCGCTCAAAAACCCGGATGAAGGTTTCCCCAACCCGCCGGCGCTTTTCTTCCGGGTCGGTTACCCCGGCCAGGGCGGCGAAGAACTCGGCCGAGGCGTCCACGTGGCGGACGTCCAGCTCCAGGTGGCGGCGGAAGACGGCAAGGGTTTCCTCCACTTCCCCGGCCCGCATCAGGCCGGTATCGACCAGCATGCACGTGAGCTGGGGCCCCACCGCCCGGTAAACCAGCTCGCAGGCAACGGTCGAATCCACCCCGCCCGAAAGGGCCCCCAGCACCCGCCCCCCGCCGATTTCGGCCCGGAGCCGCTCGATGGTCTCGGCGATGAAGTTACCGGGCGTCCAGGTCTGGGCACAGCCGCAGACCTTGACGACAAAATTGCAGATGATCTCCCGGCCAAATTCGGTGTGGACGACCTCCGGGTGAAACTGAACCCCGTACCGGCCGCCGGGTCCCGCCATGACCGCCACCGGCGAGTTTTCGCTCCGGGCCACTGCCCGGAAACCCGGTGGGAGACCGGTCACCCGGTCGCCGTGGCTCATCCAGACCCGGAACTGCCGGGGCAGGCCGTCGAAGAGGGGAACCTTTGGGTCGTCAATCTCGAGGACGGCCGGGCCGTATTCCCGCCGCTTGGCCGGCTCGACCGCGCCCCCGAGGGCATGGGCCAGCAGCTGCATCCCGTAGCAGATCCCCAGGACTGGCACCCCAAGCTCCAGGACGTGCTGGGGGAGACCCGGGGCGCCCGGCTCGTAAACACTGGCCGGCCCGCCCGACAGGATGATTCCCCGGGGCTTGAGCCGCTCAAATTCGGCCGGCGGGGCATCGTAGGGCAGAATTTCGGAGTAAACCCGGCATTCCCGGACCCGGCGGGCGATGAGCCGGCTGTACTGGGAGCCGTAATCGAGGACCACAATGGTACCCACAGTCAACCGAATTATCCGGTAAGCTAACGGGGCCCGTCAACCGGGCCAGCAGCCGCCTTGCGGAGCCTGTCCATAATCGCCCGGCCTAACCCGACCTCCGGAACTGCCTGTGCATAGATTATGTCGAGATTTGCCCGGTCGAGGCGGTGCAGGGCGGCGAAAAGGTTTGCCGCCGCCTCTCGCAGGTCGCCGGTTTCGGAGAGCCACTCGACGGCGGCAAAGCCCGCCGGAAATTGGCCCGGTCTTGTCAGAAGCAGTAGGCCGGCCCGGCGACCGGCCGGGTCCGGGAAAGTTCGGTCGGTGAAGATTACGAGGGGCGTCCGGGGCGAGTAGTGGCGTTGAAGCTGGCCGGGCGACTTCGGCCGCCCGGCCGCCGCGGCCCCAATCCCGACCGGGCCGATGACCCGCTCCAGCTCTTCCACCGCGAGCCCACCGGGCCGGAGCACGGTCGGCACGTCGGTCGTCAGGTCCAGAACCGTCGACTCGACCCCGATCGGGCACGGCCCGCCGTCCAGGATGAGGTCGACCTTGTCGTCCAGCTGGGCGGCGACGTGTTCGGCCGTTGTCGGGCTCAGGTAGCCGAACGGGTTCGCGCTGGGGGCCGCCACCGGACAGCCCGCGGCCCGGATCAGGGCGAGGGCTACCGGGTGGGCCGGCATCCGCACCGCCACGGTGGGCAGGCCGGCCGTGACAATATCGGGCACCTTTTCGGCGGGACGAGGGTGAGGGGGCCCGGCCAGACCCTCTCGATGAGCCGGCGGGCCCTTTCGGGAACTTCCTGGACGAGTTCGCCGAGCTGGGCGATCTCCGCAATGTGGACGATGATCGGGTCGAAGGTCGGCCGGTTTTTAACCTCGAAGATCCGGGCCACAGCCAGGGGATTAAAGGCGTCGGCCCCGAGGCCGTAGACGGTCTCGGTGGGAAAGGCCACCAGCCGCCCGGCCCGCAGGAGCCGGGCAGCCTCGGCGATGGCTTCGGAGGTTGCAGGCAGGACCCATACCATACTGGCCGGAATCGGGCAGTTCGGTGCGAGCCCGGCCTGGCGCCCCGGCCGGCGCGCCCGACCACCCTTTAGAGTTTACCAGTAAATTGCGACGCCGACGGAAAGCCCGGCCAGGAACCTGGCCGGGCTTTCGCTGAATCCGGGTGGGCCGGATTGGGGGCGAGGTTATCGGGACTCGACCACGACCGTTCCCACGTGGCCCAGGGGGGCGTGGAGGAGACAGACATACGGGAAAGTTCCCGGGTTCGGAAACGTCAGGTCGAACTCCCTTGGGGCGTCCGGTCCGATGAATTCGGTCAGGCCCAGAACGCCCGAATGGTAGAGCCGGGTCGGGTCGTAGTTCTGCGACGGCTTCGCCGGCGGCATCTCAAACGGGTCGAACGGCGGCTGACCCGCCGGCAGGAAAGTTACCGTGTGCGGACTACTGGCCTTCCACCGGATGGTATCGCCGGCCCGGATCCGAACGGTGGGCGGGAAGTACTCCAGAAGCTCAAGGTAGCCGGTCGGGCCCCGAACCACCGACCCCACCTGAACCTCCCAGAGGCTTGTCCCGTCCGGACGGGTCGTCTGCCGGTAGCCGGCCAGACCCTGTTGCCGGGCAACCGGAACGAGGCCCAGAACTGCCCGGTTTTCCGCTTCGGCCTGGACCCAGGCCTCCGACCGGGTCGTGTAGGGCTGTCCGGCAGGCACGACGTTGACCAGCCCAGCCATGCCGGGGTGGATAGCGCAGAAATAGGCGAACCGGCCGGTTGCGGGGAATGTGACGGTGAGCCGGTTGTCCCGCTCCTCAACGCCGGTGTGAATGAGCTGGGTGCCGTCGTAAGTCACCGAGTCGCCGGGTCGGACGGCCGCCGCGAACAGGGCACGGCCGGCGGCGGCGGCCGCTTCGACTATGCCTATTTCACCGACGACGTGCTGCGCGACTATGCCGAGCGAGCGGTGAAGCAGGCGCTCACCAACCTGGAGGCGC
>JAUQQI010000136.1:13026-15147 GCA_030549955.1 Chloroflexota bacterium | reverse complement strand
CGGGGGTGGCGCCACCGAGGGACGGACCGTCTCCGTGTGCGGCTCATCTGAGCTCCACACAAATGTCAGTCTCTGGCCGACCGGGACCGTAAGTTCCCTGGGCATAAAGGCGTTGCCGGCGACGGTCCCCCGGCCGGTCCCTACGAAGATTGTGTCCGCCGGGCCCGTATCCGTCGGGGCGACCAGCGGGCCGGTCCAGGTCCCGGCCGGGGTGTTGTTGTAAAAGTTAAGCCAGGCAAAACTTACCGGTCGCCTGGCCCGGGACACGTCAACGGTAAACGTGTAGGGGCCCACGGCCGTCCCGCCTCGAAGCCCGGCCAGACTGTTCCAACCCAGGTTGCCCTGACCGTCAAGGCCGCACTGCCGCCAGTCGGCCCGGTTCGTCCCGTACTGACAGGCGACGAGGGTTGCGCCTTCCGGGATCGCCGCCTTGACCTCGTACGAGTAAGTCCGGGTGCTCCGGTTCGTGACGAACATGACAAAAGTGACCAGGTCACCGGTGCGGGTGGCCCGCATCTCAACGGTTATCGGCGGCCAGTCCTGAGACGCAGCCGGGCCGGCAAACCCCACCAGGGCCGCCAGTATTGTCGCCAGCAGACCTGCCAGTGCAAAAGGGTGTCGGAGTCTCACCTTGCCTCCCCGTGATTTGAATTTTCTTCCGCTCCTTTACCCCCGACCACCCCCCTTCGGCCTAGTTTGCAACCCTGCGGATGGCGGCGGCGAGCTCGTCCGAACCCAAGATGCCCTCGAACTTCGCCGCGACCCGCCCGGCGGAATCGACGACGAAGACCCACGGCTCCGACGGCAGGCCCCATTCCCGGGCAGTTGGTCCCAGCTCAAGCCGACCCTGCTCCCTGGCCAGCTTCAGGTTGTACGGCTCAATATGGACAAATTCCACCCGGTCGCGGTACTGGGGCTCAATCTGGAGGACCAGGTCGAGCACCGGGCCGCAGACCCGGCTCCGGCAGAAGGCCGGGGTTGCGAACACGACCACAAGGGGTCGGCGGCTGGCCAGGGCGTCGGCCACCGAGACCCGGTGCATATCATCCGGGGGCTCGTGACTGCAGATGGCCGCCAGCTCATCGGGCGAGCCGGCCGTCGGGCTCCGGGACAGCGGTACCGGGGCGCCGACCGCGGGGGTGGCCCCCCGGGCGGTGACGGGCAGGGCCAGGCTAAGCCGCCGGGCCGAACCGTCCGCCAGCCGGATGTTTATATCGGCCCCCCAGGGACCCGGCCGGTCGAAAACCACCCCGGCAACAACGTAGATGCTCCGGACCTCGGCGTGGGTGTGGAGGGTTCCGTCCGGGTGCCGGTGGGGCGTCTCAACGGTAATGCTCTGGCGGGTCGCCGGTGCCCGGGCCTTGGATTGGGGCGAGCCGACGGCCAGGTAATAAAAATCGACGAGGACGGCCCTGGCCTCCGGTTCGGTTCCGTCCGGGTTAACCAGGGCGAACGCAAACCGGTTCGGGCCGACCGTAAGCTCGCTGACGGTCTGGAACGCGGTGACGTCCTTCGACGGCTGGCTGGGGGCGGGCGAATGGGGAGCACATGCAGCGGCGGCTGCACCGAGGGCAGAAAGACCTATGAACCGGCGTCGACTGACCAGAGGACGCTCCTCACTGCGCCCGGGTCTCCCGACTGCTGGCGGCCCGCGCCCGGACCGCACCGGACCCAGGCCGTGGAGCGCTGAGTTATTTGCAAGGCAGCAGCGTTACCCGACCAGGCCCGCCCGCACTTTCAAGGAAACCGTTCCGTGACGCTGGGGATATTATAGCACCTGGTGACGGGTTTAGCTAGCCCCCGACGGCCCCCCGGGCCGCAGCCAGGGCTATTTCCCGGTTTCAAAATAGGCGATGGCCCGCTGAACCGCGGGGTCAGCCTGGGGGTTCGTCCCCGGAGGCGGGGCATCGGCCGGGGTCTGGAAGGGGATATCCGGCGCCAGGCCCTTGCCCTCGATTTGATTGCCCTTCGGGGTAAGCCAGTGGGCGATGGTGATATAGACCGCTGAGCCGTCCGACAGCTGGCGCAGGGTGTTTACCGACCCCTTGCCGAAGGTCTCCTCACCGATAAGCACAGCCCGCCCGCTGTCCTGGAGGGCACCCGCGAGGACCTCGGACCCGC
>JAUQQI010000136.1:0-13016 GCA_030549955.1 Chloroflexota bacterium | reverse complement strand
ATTGACCAGAACAACCATGGGAATCTCCGTCGCGACCCCGCCCGGCCGGACCTGCCAGGCCCGCCGGTTGCCCTGGCCATCAACCTCATAAAGGACCACCCCATTTTTCAGAAACTGGCTCGCCACGTCCACGGTCGCACCCAGCAAACCGCCAGGGTTGTTGCGGAGGTCGAGGATAAGGCCGCGCGGATTCTTTGCCAGCAGGTCCCGGAGCTTTCCCACAAGCTCCTCGTTCGTGACCTCGCTGAAGACCGAGATCCGGACGTAGCCGTAGTTGCCAACCATAGCCGTGCCGACTGTCTGCAGCCGGACCTCCGACCGGATGATCTCGACGTCGAAGGGCTGGGACTGGCCGTCCCGCAGGATCGTAAGGGTGACTTTTGTGCCCCGGGGGCCCTTGATTTTGTTCACGGCCTGATCCAGGGACAGCTGCCGGATGTCCTCACCGTTGACCCGGAGGATCCGGTCGCCCGGCCGCAGACCCGCCTTTTCGGCCGGTGAGCCCTCAATCGGGGCCACGACCACAATGAAGTTGTTCTGGTCCTTCTCGACGAAGGCCCCGATTCCCTCGTAGCGGGATGTCATTTCGAGCCGCTCCCGCTGGTACTGTTCGGCCGGGACATAGGTCGAATGGGGGTCGCCCAGGGACTCGACCAGCCCCTTTATGGCGCCCTGAATCATCTTCTGGCGGTCAAGCTTCGCCCGGTCAACGTAGTCCCGCTCGATAATCCGCCAGGCTTCCCAAAAGACGTTGAAATCCGACCCGACGTCGGCCGGCGGCCGGGCCGGAGCCAGGGCCGGGATCACCCCGGTCTCGTCAACCCAGCGGCTGAAGCCGAAACCAGCCCCAAAGCTCAGGCTGGCAACGATAAAAACCAGCAGGCCGGCCAGAATAACCCGCCGAACTCCCAGCCCCACTTCAGGATGCCTCCTTCACCATCGCACAGACCTAACCTATTCTAGCATGCGGTCCCCGACCCGAATAACCTTGTAAAAGTCGATATGCTGCCGGGCAAGCTTGCTCCAGTCGAACAGGCCCGCGACCTCCCGCGCCTTTTCCGCCAGCCGACGGGCAAGGCCCGGGTCCTCCAGGGTTTGGCAGACGGCCCGGGCCAGGGCCTCCGGCCGGGGCGCGGCCAGGAGAAGGTGCTCCCCTTCCGTCAGGGGCCGGATGGCCCGAACGTCCGGCGGACGGGTGGTGACCACTGGCCGGCCGTGCACCAGGGCCGCGACCAGGCTTCCCCGCCGGAGGGAGGCCCCGTCCAGGTAAGGCAGGAGGAGGAGGTCGATGGCCTGAAGCCAGCGGGAGACATCTTCCGCCGGCAACGGCCCGGTCCAGAGGGTCCGCTCACCCAGGCCGAGCTCCGCCACCCGGCGTTTTATAGCCCTGGCGTAGGCGGGGTTCGTTGGGTCGGTCCGGCCGGCGCCCCCCCCCACCAGGACCAGCCGGATCTTCAGGCCCAAATCAGCCGCCCGCCGACAGGCTTCCAGGACCAGCTCGACCCCCTTGCTCCAGTTCATCAGGCCGAAATATCCGACCAGCGGCTCGTCGGGCCCGATCCCATGGTCGCGCCGCAGGCGGGCAAGGTCTTCCGGGTTGGCCGGCACGACTGGGATATTGCTGCCGATGGGGATGAAGGCAAGGGGCGGCCGGGCCCGTCCCGGCGGGAACCAAACCCCCTGGAGCCGAACAAGGTCGGCCCCGTTCGTGGCGACCGCGCCGGCCGAGGTCTGGTAAACCAGCTCAACGGCCAGCCGGCGGAGGGGGCCGGCTTTCGGGAAGAGATAGGGCGGCCGCAGGTCGTGAAAAGTGACGGCCACGGGATGCGCCCCGAGCCGGCGCAGGACCAGGGGCAGAAGTATGGCGGCCGGGGCGAGGCCGAAGGCGGCCGCCTGATACTGAAGGTGGACGACGTCGGGCCGAAACTGCTGGGCGGCCTTCAGAATCGGCCACCAGGCCCCCGAATCCCAGCGGCGAACGAGGGGGAAGACCCCGACCCCGGCCACCTTTGCGGCGGCACCGGCCCGGGTGAGCACGCCAACCTCGACCCCGGCCCCTGCCAGGTGCCGGCCGAGGAGGGCCGTGTAATCCCCGACCCCGCCGACGTCCGGGGGAAATTCGCCGGCGATAAACAGGACCCTCATTTCAGGCCGGAGCGAATCACCGCCCCCAGGACCCGGATCCGCTCCCGTCGCAGGGACCGCCTGTGGCCGACCGCAAGCTTAAGGGCCTCGATTATGAGCTCCAGGGTCAGTCCGCCCAGCAGCCACCACCGTAACAGGGTCCCGACGGCGGGTCCGTAATATTTCGCGGCGTACTTCCAGCGGCTCGTGTAAAAGTTTATCCGCTGACGGACGGGGTCCTGGCGACTGCTGGCGGCCTCCTGGTGGACAACCTCGGCCCCAGGGACATAGTAAATTTCCCAGCCGCCCGCCCGGAGCCGGCGGCACCAGTCCAGCTCCTCGGCATACATGAAGAACCGCTCATCCAGCGGCCCAACCTCCTCGACAGCCTGCCGCCGGACGAGCATGCAGGCCCCGGTCACCCAGTCCACCGGGTGGGGACCGTCGGCTGGGAGGCCCTCGCAGTAAAACCGGCGGAAGATTCCCAGTCTGGGAAGCCGCCACTGCACCAGCGTGCTCTCGGTGAAGAGAATCGGCAGGTCCGGGAATCGCCGACGGGAGGGCTGAACCGTGCCGTTGGGGTTAAGAAGCTTCGGGCCGGCAAGCCCAACGCGGGGATGGCCGTTCATGAAGTCGACCAGGGTGGGCAGGGCACCCGGACGGACCTCAGTATCGGGATTAAGAATCAGCAGATACCGACCCGAGGCGAGCTTCAGGCCCTGGTTTACCGCCCGAGCGAACCCGACATTCACCGGATTCTCAATAACCCGAACGCCCGGAAACGACCGGGCCAGTTCGGGGCTTCCGTCCGACGAGGCGTTATCAATAACGATAATCTCACCCCCGACAGCCTGAACCTCCGGGACGAGCGATTCAAGGCACCGGCCGAGGTAGGCCCGGCCCTTGTAGCTGACGATGATAACCGAAACCTCAACCATTATCGAGCCGGGTCAGCTCCCGGAGAACAAGAACGGCCTGCCAGGCCATCGCGGTGGCCAGCACCAGCCCGACCCAGCCGTCCCGGTAACCCCCCAGGCGGAAAAACCGACGGAAGAACTCCCGGACCGGAAACGTCAGAAACCGGTGGGGCCGGGGGCGGACGCCCTGGCGGTAAAGCCGGACGGCCTCGAGGCGGGCGTAGCGGGCCTGTTTGGCAAAGATCTCCCCGACAGTCGTGTAATTGATGTGAAGGAGGGGATTTTCGAGCCGGCCGACCGGCCCCTCAACCCGGACCACCTCATGGACCGGCCACGCCGGGTCGTAGCGGCCGGAGCCGACCCGAAAGAGCCTGAGCTGATAATCAGGCCACCACCCGCCACCCCGAACCCACCGCCCAAGGATCAGGTTCTTTCTCGGAATCCAGAAGCCGACATATTCGCCGGCCGTGGCCTGCTGGACCTCGGCCGCGAGGCCGGCCGGAACCCGCTCGTCGGCGTCAACAAAGAACACCCACGGGGTGGTGACGAGGCTGATCGCGATATTACGCTGTTCAGCAAAGTTATCAAATTGATATGTCACCAGTTCCGCCCCTAACCCGGCCGCGATTTCCGGGGTCCGGTCGGTGCTTCCCGAATCCACGACCAGGACCCTGTCTGCCCAGCTCAAGCTTTTCAGGCAGTCGGGCAGGTGTTCAGCCTCGTTGAGGGTGAGGACCACTGCCGTAACGGTTTCAACGCGGCCGCTCATCCAAGCGCCCTGAGGAGCTCGCCCCAGGCTTCGGGGTCGGGCCCGGTCCCTGACCGCGCTCGGGCCGCCCGGCTCGCGGCGAGCCGAAGCAGAAACCGGGCCGCAAGCCGGAAGGGGGCCGGGTAATACCGGGCAAAGAGCTTAAACCGACTTTCCCAAAGCCACCGGAACGCCTCGGCCCGGACCTTTCCGGTTGTCGCCCCACCGTGGTGAATGACCAGGGCCCGGGGCTCGCAGAGGATTTCCCAGCCCGCCCGCCGGAGCCGGAAGGCGAGGTCGATCTCCTCGCAGTACATGAAGAAGGCCTCGTCGAAGAACCCCACTTCGGCCAGGGCCCGGTACCGGCCGAGCATGCAGGCCCCAAGGACAAAGTCAACCCGGAACGGCCGGCCCGCCGCGTAGACGGCGGCCGGGTACCGGCCGTTAAGGGGGGAGTCATACAGGCGGCCGAGCAAATCGGGGAACAGGTCGACCCCAACCTGAATCAGGTTCGGGAACTTGAAGGCCGAATGCTGCGGCCGGCCGTCGGGGTAGGCGAGGCGGGGACCAGCCAGGGCCGCACGCGGATTCTCCTCCAGGGTCCCGAGCAGGCGGTCGATTGCGCCCGGCATTACCTGGGTGTCAGGGTTGAGCAGGAGGACAAAATCGGCCGGGAAGAGGCTGAGGCCCTGGTTCAGGGCGGCCCCGTACCCGACGTTGGCTTCGAGCCTGACCAGCCTGACCTGGCCGTACTCGGCCATAACCTGCTCCCAGCTGCCGTCCGTCGAGGCGGTGTCGACGACAACAACCTCGCCGCCCATTCGGCCCGGCCACGCCCCGACCACCGACCGGACGCAAGCCGCCAGGAGGTCCCCGGCGTTATGGTTGACAATAATCACCGAAAGGCGGGGTGAACCGGGGGTCATTGGCGGCTTCAGTAATTTACCCGGACCACCTGAGGCTTGAACTGGTCCACGGGAAAACCGACCCCACCCTGTTCAATACCGGCCCAGAAGGTCACTTCCCGAATCCGCAGGTTGATCTGGACCGTGCCGGTAATAACGACCTCCTGGCCCGGCTGGAGGAGGGGCGTCTCGCCCTGCCACTGTTCGACGGCGCAGAGCCTGCGATAGTCCACCTCCTGCGGGGGCTTGAGCCGCTCCGCCGGGTCGAATCCTACCTTCGTCCCGTCCGGCAGGAGACCCCACCGGGCCGGATATTGCAGGCCAGCCCCCGTCCACATCACACCGACCCGCCAGACCCCGCTCCGTTCGTAGTAGAGGGGGCTGCCGGGGTCGGCGGGATTGACCCAGCAGTTGAAGGTCATATCCGTCCGGTAGGGCGTTCCCGGCGGGGGTCCCAGGGTTTTAACCGGCACAGTCCCCGTGTTCTTGACCCGAAGGGTTACATTGACGGTCCCGCCCAGGGAAACCGTGGTCGGCTTGACCTGGAAATCAACAAGTTCGAGCTGAGGGATCCCGCCGTTCTGAATCGTGACCTGCCTGGTAGCCTCGGCAACCGCCCCGACCTCATCCTGGGCGACGACGTGGATAACATAGGTCCCGTCCGGGAGAACCCGCCCGGCAGCGGTTCCATCCCAGACGTACGAGTCCCGCTGGCGGGGCGGCTGGTCCGGGGTGGCTGACGCCGGCCGGGACCAGGATACGAGCAGGTACGAAGTCCCGCGGGCGTCGGTGGCGAGAATATCTACCCTGGTGGGCCGCCGGGTCAAACTGTAGAAGATGACGGTCTCGTCCCGGTCGGCGTCCCCATTCGGGGAGAAGGTATCCGGCGTCACGGTGAGCTCTTCAAAGGCCAGCCCGGTCTGGTCCGCCCCCGTGACCCGCAGGCGGGCCTGCCGCTCGTCGGTCGTGCCGTCAGGGGTCTGCGCCCTCACGACAACGGTGTAATCGCCGTTTGGCAGCACCTTGCGTTCCCGGGTTTCGGGGTCAGGGGCATAGGTTCCGGTAAACTGGGCCTGGTAAGTTCCGGGCGCCCGCGGCTGGGCCACCCGGAACGGGTATTCCCGACCGCGCCCATCCCGAAAGAGGATCGTGATAACGGCCGGCCGGTGCACCTCGTAGGTGATGACGGCAGAGCCAGCCGAACCGCCAGCGCCAGGGGTCACGGTCTCAGTCGAGACCGTGACCCGGCCGAGAATCCCGCCCGAGCCGCAGGCGCCGGCGAGCAGGACAGCTGCGACCGCGAGGGTTCCCAGGAGGGCCGTTTTACCGGAGTTCACTCCCATCGCAACCCCAGAAAGTATTGGGCCTCTCGCCGGCAGGTGTCAAACCTGCGGACCCGGTTGCAGAAAACCAGCCGGCGGTGTTAAAATCGAATGCAGCTGCAATGAATGGCGAAAGCGAGCGGCTGGAGCTGAAAGCTGATGTGGCCGAGGAGCTCCGAAACCGGGGGCTCCGGGTCACGCCCCAGCGGGCCCTTATTCTCGGGCTGATCCGGTCCGCCTCGGGCCACATCACCGCCGATGACATCTACCGGGAAGTGAACCGGCTTCTGCCGTTCACCGACATTTCGACGGTTTACCGCACCCTCGACCTGCTGGAAGCCCACGGCCTCGTTCGCCGCCTCGTTACGGGGCAGGGGCAGACCCAGTACGAGTGGGCCGACCAGCCCCACTTTCACCTGATCTGCACCGCCTGCGGCCGGGTCAACAACTTCACCGACGAGGGCCTGACCGCCATCATCGGCCAGGTTGCCGCCGAACACGGCTACCGGCCGACGGAATTTAACGTGAATGTGTTCGGACTCTGTTCCGAATGCCAGCAGGAGGCCGAAGATGCACATTCCTGACGGCTATCTGAGCCCTGAAACGTGCGCGGTCCTTGCTGCCGGCTCGGCCCCGATTCTTTACCTGGCGGCCCGTCGGCTGAGTCAGGACACCGACACCGCGGTTATCCCGCGGGTCGCGATGGCCTCGGCCTTCGGCTTCGTCGTTCAGATGCTGAACGTTCCGGTTCCGGATGGGACTTCAGCCCACGCCGTCGGGGCGGCCCTGGCCGCGATTTTGCTCGGCCCGTGGGGCGGAATCCTCGCCCTCACGATAACCCTGGCAATTCAGGCCCTCTTTTTCGGGGACGGGGGAATTCTTGCCCTGGGCGCCAACGTCTTCAACATGGGGATTCTGGCTCCGGCCACGGCCTACGTTGTCTACCGGGGTATTGGCGCCCGATCGCCTGCGAGACAGGTGGTGGCGGCGGTGGCGGCCGGATTTCTGAGCATCAACGCCGCGGCCCTGGCCGCCGGAATTGAGCTTGGCCTCCAGCCGGTTTTATTCCGCGCCGCCGACGGCACCCCCCTCTACAACCCGTACCCCCTGGAACTGGCGGTTCCGGCGATGATGTTTGCCCACCTCCTCGTAGCCGGGCCTGTCGAAGGCCTTATCACCGGCCTGGTGGTCGGGTACATCCGGCGGGTCCAGCCAGAGCTTCTCACCAGGCCCGCCCCGGCCGCGTCGCCGACACCACTGCTGCCCCTGGGGCTGGTGGTCGGGATTCTCGTGCTCCTCACCCCCCTTGGGCTGGTTACCAGGGGCACCCCTTTCGGCGAATGGGCCCCTGAGGAGCTGGCCCAGCTCGTCGGGTACGTGCCGCCGGGCCTCATTGAGCTGAGCGGCCGCTGGTCCGGGATTCTGCCGGATTACACCGTCCCGCTCCTGGCCGCCCTCCCGGGCGGACCCGTTATCGGCTACGTCATATCGGCCCTTGCCGGCATCGGTCTGGTGACCCTGACATGGCTGATCCTTCGGCAACTCCTGGCACGGCCACGGGTTCGGCCCTGAGCCTCCCGGACTGGCTTGGCAGCGGCTTCGCCGCGCCGGTCGCGGGCGGGCGGGTGAATCGTCGGGTCCGGCTCGAGTTCGCTGGTCGGACCCTGGTCGGCACCGTTGACGTCGTCCAGCGGGTCCTCTTCGCCGAGGAGGTTGCCCGCCGGGACCGGGTCCTCCAGCGGGCCGCGCCGGCCGTAAAAATCGTATGCTTCTTTGCCCTGATCCTTGCCGCCGGATTGAGTCGGAGCCTGCCGCCTCTTATCCTGATTTACGGAAGTTCCGTCGTGCTGGCGTTTCTGGGCGGACTCAACGCCCGGGCCTTTCTCCTGCGGACCTGGCTCGTCGTGGCCGTGTTTACCGGATTTATCGTCCTGCCGGGCATGACGAATCTGGTGACCCCCGGGGACCCGGTTTTGACCCTTGTCCGGTTCGGGCCCGACGCCCGCCTCGGCCCGGTCGAACTGCCGGCCGAGCTCAGCATCACCCGCCCGGGGCTTACCGGCGGCCTCCTGGTGATGTTGCGGGCCGCGACATCGGTGTCCCTCGCCACAATCCTGACCCTGACGACCGGGTGGTTCGAGCTGCTGCGGGGATTCGGGAGCCTGGGCCTGCCACCGGTCGCCGGCTTACTCTTAACCCTGGCTTACCGGTATATCTTCGTGCTTCTGACGGTGGTCCGGGACATGTATTATGCCTGGCAGGCCAGGTTTCCCGGCGGAACCGCGGGCCGGGCGGGCCGGCTTCTTGGGGCGGCGGCAGCCTATGCCCTCTTTCTCCGGTCTGACGTCCTGGCCCGGGAGGTCCATCAGGCGATGCTCGCCCGGGGTTTCCGGGGCCGACCGGCCTTCGCCTCAAGGCCGGACTATTCCGCCACCGCCTCGGCGCTGCTGGTCGCCATAACCCTCGTCGTGCTGGTGGGAGTCTATGCCTGGAGCTGACGGCCGGCTGGTTTTCGAGGTCCAGGACGTCCGGTTGAGCTACTTCGGCCGGTTCCCGGCCCTGGCTGGGGTATCTCTGACGGTCGAGCTGGGGGAGCAGGTTGCCCTGCTCGGGCCGAACGGGTGCGGCAAGTCCACCCTCCTTAAGGTGCTGGCCGGGCTCGTCTTCCCCGACGCGGGGACGGTCAGGGCCTTCGGCCAGTCCCTGACCCCGGCGACCCTCAGCCGGGCGGACTTCTTTGGCGAGTTCCGGCGGCGGGTCGGCCTGCTCTTCCAGAACTCGGACGCCCAGCTTTTCAACCCCACCGTCTACGAGGAGGTCGCCTTCGGGCCGAGCCAGCTCGGGTTCCCGCCGGCCGAGGTAAGACGCCGGGTCGAGGACATGCTCGCCCTGCTCGAGATTGACGGACTTGCCGACCGGGCACCCTTTCACCTGAGCGAGGGTCAGAAGCGGCGGGTCGCCCTGGCGGCCGTCCTGGCCGTCGACCCCGACGTCCTTTTGCTCGACGAGCCTACGACCGGCCTCGACCCCCGCACGAATGACCGGCTGATTGAGGTCCTGTGGGGCCTTCGCCGGCTTGGAAAGACCGTGGTCGTCGCCACCCACGACCTCGAGCTGACCCGGCTGGTCGCCGAGCGGGCTGTCATTATTGGTGAGGACCACCGGGTCTGGGCTGATGGGCCGGTGGCCGGCGTCCTTGCCGACCGGGGCCTCCTCTACCGGGCCAATCTGGTCGGCCGGTCCTGGGGCTCCTGGGCCGCCACCTGAGCCGGCCTAGCAGGGTTCGACCTGAGCCGGGTCGGTCACCACGATCTGGGCCGTGCCCCGGTAAAGTTCCAACCTGCCGGTCAGGCACAGCCGCTGGCCCGGACGGAACCGGACCTCAGGAGCCGGGTCAAACCTGGGACGGCTCTGGCCCCAGATGACGGCAACGAACGGGGAGGCCGGGTAAGGCTTCCCGAAATTTAAAAACGTTGGCTGGCCAGTCACCCCAGGCCGGTAAGCCACCTCGGCCAGGTCCCCGCAGACTGTCACCCGCCGAGCGGCCGCGGGGGCCGCTTCGGCAATGGGGACGCAGCTGGGGGCGGTGGGGGGAAGCGCGGAGCGGGGCCGGTCTAGGTGAAACGGCCGGGACGCCGCAGGCGACCAGAAGCACCGCAGGGGCTACTAGGATAAGCAGGCGAACCATTGAACCTATGCCAGTATACTCGCTCCTTCGCCGGGGGTCAATCCCCGGTCGAACCTGGGCCCGGCCTGGGGATTGGGGCGGGGTGTGGTATACTGTTTCTCCGCCGGAAACCGGGTAGAATGGAGGCTGGTGATGGTTGCAACAGATGAGACCAATCTTAAGCGCTGGCGCGAGCAGTGGCAGGACGAAGGCGACGCCGAGTTTCTTTATAAGGTCCTGGCGGACCTGGAACGAGACCCCCGGCGCCGAACCATACTCCTGCGGCTGGCGGCGGTGGAAGCCGCCCACCAGGCCGAGTATGCCCGACTCCTCCGGGAAGCCGGGCAGGAGCTCCGGCCCTTCCAGCCGAGCCTGCGGGCGAGACTTCTCGCCCGGATTGCAGGCCTCGGCGCCCGGGAGGCCATAATGAACATCCGCCTCCTGGAGGAAGCGACCGAGGTCAAGCGCTTCCTTCAGGCTAAGGGGGGCCAGGGCCCCGACCTGGCCGAAAGGTTTGCTGTCGACGAGGCCCAGCACGCCCAGGTCCTTCGGGACCTGCTGGGCCGCACCGGTGAGCCCTGGCATCGGACCGAGTCGGGCGGGTTTCTCCGAAACATCGTCTACGGCTTCAACGACGGGCTGACGGCCAACTTCGGCCTGGTGATGGGTGTTGTCGGGGCCCAGGTCAGCGCCGGCGTCGTCGTCCTGGCCGGCGTGGCCGGCCTTGTGGCCGACGCCCTGTCAATGGGGTCAAGCGGTTACCTGGCAGCCAAGAGCGAGCAGGAAGTTTACGCCCACGAGATCGCCCTCGAGCAGGAAGAGATCCGGCTCATGCCCAAGCTTGAGACCGAGGAACTGGCCCTGATATACGAGGCCAAGGGCCTGCCTCCAGCCCTTGCCCGCCAGCTGGCCGAGCAGATAATCTCGAACCCCGAAGTTGCCCTGCAGGAGAAGGTTCGGGAGGAGCTGGGCATTGGCTTCGAACGGGCCTCGCCCCTGCAGCAGGGGTTGATGACCGGAATCGCCACGGCGCTGGGCGCCTTCATTCCCATCTTCCCCTACCTGTTTCTGCAGGCCGACGTGGCCACTTACGTTTCGTTCGTCATCAGCATGCTCTCGCACTTCGTCGTCGGCGCCGCCCGGAGCGTTTTCACCGGCCGGAATGCGTTCCGAAGCGGACTGGACATGTTCCTCGTTGGCCTCGGCGTCGCCATCGCCGGCTACATCATCGGGTTCCTCATCACGGGCCACGTCGTCGAATGATAGCTTTCGGACCCGCCCTGGCATACCCCCAATAAACCGTCGTCGACAGCCGAAGCCCTCCCGGCCCCCGAAAACGCCCCCACGGGGGCCGTCGTCTTAACCGATTGCTCAAACGCTGCCCGGGCGGAGTGCCGGGTCTGGCTGGTTCTGACGATAGCTGCGGAGCCGCTCACCCAGGGCCGTATGGCGGTGCCGGACCTGCTCGGCCCGGACCACCTCCTGGAGCACTCCCGGCTCGGTTACGATAAAACACCACCGCCTGGCCCGGGTGATGGCCGTGTAAAGCAGCCGGCGGTCCAGCATCGGCAGGTGGTCCCGAACCGCGACAATAACGACCGCCGGGTAATCGGAGCCCTGGCTCTTGTGGATTGTCAGGGCGTAGGCCAGGTCCAGCTGGTCAAGCTCAGGGCCCCGGTAGGTGACGGTCCAGGGCCCGAAGGCCGTCTCAAACTGGACCTGAAGCTCCGGCACGTCCGGGTTGACCCGGAGGACCCGCCCCAGCTCGCCGTTTGCGACCCCTTTGCTGTAGGTATTTACCTGCTGAACGACCCGGTCGCCGGGCCGGAAACGCCGGCCCTTCCAGACCACCTCCCGCATGCCCGGCAGGGCCGGGTTAATCAGGCCCTGGAGCCGCTCGTTCAGCCGGTCGACGCCGGCAACACCGGCGTACCTGGCGGCGAGAACCTGCGCTCCCTGCCCCGGACGCAGGCCAAGGAGGCCGGGAATCCCTTCGAGCACGAGCCCCGCGGCCCGGTCGACCGCCTCCGCGGCTGAGCCGACCTCCAGGACCACAAAATCGGGAGACCCCGCGGCCGGGATTTCCCCACCCAGGACCCGGTAGGCGTTGACCACAATCCCCGAGTCGGCCGTCTGCCGCTGGACCTCGGTCAGGCGGGCAACCGGAATTACCCCGGATGCCAGCAGGTCTGCCAGAAGATTACCCGGTCCGACGCTCGGGATCTGGGCCGGGTCCCCGACGAGCAAAAGCCGTGTATCCGAACCCAGGGCCGCAAGGAGCTTTTCCGCAAGCAGAACATCTAGCATCGAGGCCTCATCGACGACTACCAGGTCAGCTTCGAGGGGGTTATGAGGACCGCGCCTGAACCGCGCAGTTTCAGGCTGGTATTCGAGGAGACGGTGAACCGTAAAAGCCGGCCGCCGGGCCGCGGCCTCGAGCCGGCGGGCCGCCCGACCGGTTGGCGCGGCGAGGATGACCCGCCGGGTCCGGAGGGGCGGGCGGCTCAACAGCTCGGCAATGAGCCGGGTTTTGCCAACCCCGGGTCCGCCGGTCAAAACCGCCACCGGCGCGGTTGACAGGAGGTCCAGGGCAGCCGACCAGCCCTCGGCCCGAGCGGGTTCGGTCTCGGCAAGCCGCGCCGCCAGGCTGCGGGCAACCGTCTCTTCGGCGTCGTGGAGGGCGGCCAGGTAAACCCGGCCTTCCCCGACGGCCTCGTACCGGACCCGTCCCGAAGCAATAGCCTCCCGGACGGCCCCGACGAGGCTCTCCGGCCCAAGCCGGCCCCGGGAGCGCCGACGAAGCTCGGCCAGGGGCAAATAGCAGTGGCCCTCTTCGTCAGCGGCCCGCTGAAGGAGATGGACGACCCAGGCAGCCCGCCGGGAGTGGGCCAGGTCCGGCCGGCGGCGCCCTAACCTTTCGGCGAGGTCAAACCCGAAGCCCGGAACCAGGCCGACCAGGGCGTAGGGGTCTTTATCAAGCCGGGCCGGGGCCTCGGGGCCGAACACCTCGAGCAGAATCCGGGCCAGGCCCGGGTCCGCGCCGGCGGTCTGAAGCCGCCGGACCGTCGCCCACCCCGCTTCGGTCTCGACCAGGGCCGTCCGGAGGAGCTCAGCCGTCTTTGGGCCTATTCCGGCAAGCTTTAGCCGGCGGGGATCGGTCCGGACGACGTCCCAGAGGGCGGCCCCGAAATGGGTTGCCAACAGGTCGGCCCGCCGGTACCCGATCCCCGGGAAGAGGCCACTCGTCAGGAAGCGAACGATTTCGGAGGGCTCGGCCGGGAGGCCGACCTCGACCTGTTCGTCAAGGAAGTAGCGGCCGAGGTCGTCGCCGGA